>JADDPR010000561.1 GCA_016781775.1 Rubrobacter sp.
ATCCGCGCCGGGGCCAACACCTATGGGCGGGTTCTGCGCGAACCCGGGGATGGCGCGGTCCATGTCCACCCAAGGCTGGGCGCTATCGCACCATATGTTCATCTGCGGGCGGATCCAGGACCGATCGTCGAGCGTTCCGGCCCTGATCCAGACCAGGTCCGGCGTTATCGCCACATCGCTCAAGATGGGCGAGCCGCAGGCCGAACAGAACTCGTGGGTAACGGGCCACCCGCTGGCCCCCACGCTCTCGAAGGCCGCCAGGCTCCGCCCCTCGATCCACAGCTCCTCCCTCGCGACGGCGACCAGAATGGAGAAAGCAGACCCCGTCCCCTTCTGACAGTCCTCGCAATGACACAACGCGGTCAACAAGGGCTTCCCATAACCGCATATCGAACGCCGCCGCACAAGCACCCGCCAACCATATTCGGCATCCGGCCCTTCCTCCACCAACCTCGCCGGGTCCCGTCCCCCGACCACAGCGCCCGGGGACCACGGTCCACCGACTTCTTGTTACCCGTATTACATCTTATAGCCCGCCCGAACCCCGGACAAGAGAGGTTGCGGCAGGAGGAGCCACGAGACCCGGAGCGCACACAACCCTGTTCTCGAGAGGCACGAGAGCAGCGCGAAGGAGCGTAACCGCGCTCGCTTGACGGATGCTTAAAAGAGGCCCGGCTCCTCGCCTCGCCGAAGGCGGTTGGCGGCGTTGTGGGCCTGGCGCGTCGTCTCGGGGAGCCGGTACTTAGGGGAGCAGGCGAGCACGAGCTCGACGGCGCTCTCGAGGTCGATCCTGTTGCCGATGGAGACGTAGACGGGCGAGACGTTCTTTCTGGTACGTACGACCTTCCCCACCACCTCTCCGCGGTGGACGAGGTCGCTCTGGCTCCCCTTCTCGGCGCCCGGCTCCTCGTATTTCCCGACGAGCAGGCTCTTGGCGCACCCGATGCTCGGAACGTCGAGAAAGAGCCCCAGCTGCGACGCGAGCCCTAGCCTGCGCGGGTGGGCGAGCCCCTGGGCGTCGAAGATCACCGCATCCACCTCGGCCTCTATTTTACGGAGCGCCCCCACTACCGGCGGTATCTCCCGGAAGGCGAGAAGCCCCGGCACGTAAGGGAACTCGAGCTCCGCCTCGTAACCCTTGACCTCGACCACCTCGAGCCCCGGGAAGGAGAGCACGACCACGGTCGCATACCCCTCATCGCCCTGCGTGGAGACGTCCGCCCCCGCCACGTATCGCACGCCCGAAAGGTCCAGCGGCGGCCCCTTCTCGACCCTGGGGGCGAGCTCACCCTGCAACCGGCGTGCCTCCGCGGGCGATAGATCGAACGGATGCGTTACCTCGACCCTCAAAAAGATCCTCCGAAGCGTAAAAAGAGAGAAGGGCTACCGGGTAAGAACCGATCCGACCGACGGGCTTTGGAGGGGGGAAACGCCCCGTCGGCCGGGGCTCGGTTAACCAGAACTATACCCTTACCTTATTACAGATTCTTTACTCTGATGTTACGATTTTGTTGCAGGTACGAAACACTTTGATTACGGGGACCGTCTGGAACGGTGTTCCGGGTCGTCATGAGCCCTCAATACTAGACCTAACCTTCAGGTTTACGTTCTCCTCAACGGAGGTTTCTCGGGGGTTTTTGCGCCCAGGTCACGCGACGGTGACCCGGATGGTGTGGTAGCCGGT
>JADDPR010000543.1 GCA_016781775.1 Rubrobacter sp.
GCCGGACGCAGGAGACCGAGCTGATAGCCGCGGGGAGCCTGATCATGGTCATCCCCGTAGTTATCGTGTTTTTGGTCTTCCAGAAGCTGTTCGTCAGGGGGCTGACCGCCGGCGCTTTGAAGTAGTGATGCGTGGGGCGAAGAAAGCCGTGGCGACGGATACGGGCCAGCACGGGAGCTCGACAGGTGAGACGGGAGGCGGTGGATACCCGCGAGATGGCAAAGCGGTGGCAGCGACACCCTAGCGCACGGAGGCCGGTACAAAAAGCGTCGAGCAGCCGCTAGGGCGCCGGAGAGAGGAGCGGGGCCGGGAACATGACCCGGGAGGAGATCATCGAGGGGTTCGAGGCCGCCGGTTGGAGAATCGGTGGCGGCGCCGAGGAGGAGGGCATGCTCGTGGGTTATGCCGATGACCTGTCGATCTTGGCCGACGAGTCTCAGATCGGGGCCGAGGATCCGGCGTTCGAGCTCTACGATGGGCAGCATGGCGTGACGTACTGGGTACGGGTGATCCCGACCCCCCGCGTCGCCCGGGTGCTGCTCGACGCGCACGGCGGCCCCCCTGGTGAGGAGCGCGGCAACCCCCACGGGTAACGAAAGGGTGGTGATCCTCGCATCGAGTCTTGGGGCCCTTCACGTGTGCTGCGTCGGTGGGCCCATCCTACGTCCTGTAAGCGTCCTCTCGTCCTTATCGGCGAGTCTCGCGGATGGTAAGGCAGGGCGCGAGCGCAAGGGAGGTTATTCGTTCGATAGAGGGACAGGCATCTGATGGGTGGTTGAGGTCAGCCTCTTTAAGGTATAGATCGAGCAAGTCGCCCGAAGAAGTTCGGCTTCATCCGATGCGGGGGGATAAGGTGGAAGAGGGCAGCACGGGCTTCAACGCCGAGGGCGTAGATTTCGACCTCGACGATGCGCAGGGGTATCTTGAAGGTTTGAGCTTTCCGGCCAGTAAGGGGGATCTGCTCTCCACCGTAGAGGGCAACGGGGCACCCAGCGAGCTGATCCGGTCGATCGAGAGCCTGCCCAAGGGCGAGTTCTCCGAGCCCGAGGACTTCATGAACCACCTGAGGGCCGTCCCCAACCGGGACAACTGAGCCGATCCTCAGGGTCACACCTCGTAGCCGATCCGCGCCAGCGCTCTCGAGGAGTCAGGACCCTCCAAGGTGTCGACCTAACGCTTTTCGGTCAGGTCCTGCAGTAACGCGATCATCCAGTTGGTACGCTTTGTTCTTGCCTTTGCACTTGATGCTGATTGGCCTCGGCAGCGTCCTCTACTTGTTCGCCTTAATATTGATGGTTCTTGTGGCGCTGGAGTGATCGCGGCGCGACGAAGAGATCAGCGGCTGAAGACTGGCGAGCAAACCGGGGTACCAGGGGTCAACGCATGATCGATGCTGTTGGCGAATTCAGATGGGGGCCTTGGAACGGCATCTTCGCGCCATCTTTGAGGCTGGATCGGTGCAGTTTGGCAACCGTTTGGGCACACCCTACGATTTCGCCAACAACATCATGATCACGGGAGGATCGTACGGTTAGGAAGCGGTTTTCGGCCCCGTTTTAAGCCTCTCGCCGTTTTCCGTTACGAGTCCTCGGGCCTCATCGGGGCGTGCGGGACCGCTTCGCTCCTCGATCTCCCCGAAACTGGTAGCGGAATGCTTATTCTGGTGCGAGTTCCGCGAACCGAGGACGGCTACG
>JADDPR010000012.1 GCA_016781775.1 Rubrobacter sp.
TACCAGAGCATCCTGCGGTGGAGATTGGAAGCCGGACGAGCATCCGGTCCGAGCGAGAATGGTAAGGAGGAGTGCCATGCGGGTAGCGGTCTACGTCCGGGTCTCGACCTCTCGGCAGGTCAAGCTCCAGACGATTGAGCAGCAGTTGGAGAGGGTGCACAAGCATGTACGGGAGAGAGGGTGGGAGGTTCCCGAGGAGAACGTCTTCCGCGACGACGGCCACAGCGGCACGACCCTCAAGCGTCCGGCGCTGGATGCCCTGCGCGACAAGGTGCGGATACGGGAGCTAGAGATCATCGTGATGCTCTCTCCGGATCGGCTGGCGCGAAACTACGTCCATCAGATGGTCTTGATCGAGGAGTTCGAGAAAAATGGCTGTAAGGTGGAGTTCGTAGAGAGACCGATGAGCTCCGAACCCAACGACCAACTTCTTCTGCAGATCAGAGGAGCTGTGGCCGAGTACGAGAGGACGCTTCTCTCGGAAAGGATGCGTAGGGGGAGGCTGGCCAAGTACAAGGCCGGGGTACTCTTGCCCTGGACGCACACCCCCTACGGTTACCGGGTCGATCCGGACAGGCCCCGCGATCCGGCCGGGGTGAGGCCCGATGAGGCCAAGGCGGCGGTGGTAGCGGAGATCTTCGCTATGTACCTCGAAGAGGGTGGGAGCTTGTTCGGGGTCTCTCGCCAACTCGAGTCCCAGGGCATCCCCGCTCCGAGGGGCGGTAAGGTCTGGAGCGTGGCCACCTTGCGCGGGATACTGACCAACCCCGTCTACGCCGGGCGAGTCTACGCCGGCCGTGTGCGCTACCGGCCTCCGCGGATCCGGCGCTCCGCCACCCACCCCATAGGACATCCTCACGACTCGGCCGTCCCGCTTTCTCCGGAGGAGTGGATCCCGGTCGCCACCGTGCCGGCGGTGATCAGCCAACAGCAGTTCGACCTCGCAGGCGAGAAGCTCTCCAAGAACAAGTCCTTTGCCAGGCGCAACAACAAGGCCCACGACTACCTGCTGCGAGCGCTGGTGAGTTGCGGAAGGTGTCGGCTGTGCTGCATAGCGCGCACGCAGACCGGCAAGAACAAGAAATACAGGCAGAGGTACTATGTCTGCTCCGGCAAGCAGAAGCAGGCCCAATCCGGTCTGGAGGAGAAGTGCCCCTCCCGGCACGTTCCCGCCGACCAACTCGATGAGCTGGTATGGAAGGATCTCTGCGAGGTCATGACCCACCCCGAGAGCATCACCGATGCGCTGGAGCGCGCCCACGGTGGTCATTGGCTACCGCAGGAGCTACAGGCTCGTCGACAGAACCTTCGCGAAGGACGGGCTGCTCTGAACCGTCAGCTCGAGAGGCTGACCGATGCTTACCTCGGGGAGGTGATCCCCTTGGCCGAGTACGAGAGGCGACGCCGCGACCTGGAGCAGAGGAACGGGGCATTGGCAGGGCAGGAACGACAATTGGAAACACAGGCCCACCAACGCATGGAGCTTGCCGGCGTAGCTGGCTCCGTAGAGGAGTTCTGTGAGCGAGTGCGTGGCGGCTTGGCCGATGCGACCTTCGAGCAGCAACGCGAACTCGTGAAGCTCCTGGTCGACCGGGTCATCGTGACCGACGAAGAGGTGGAGATACGCTACGTGATCCCCACGAGTCCTGAGAGCGAGCACATTCGTTTTTGTCATTTGCGTTCAG
>JADDPR010000271.1 GCA_016781775.1 Rubrobacter sp.
GCCTCGCGCCGATGCCGGCCCCGGTGTCCTCCGCCGCGAGCGCGCCCGGGGCATGGTGCTCCCTTGCGTAGCCGCGCTGCCCACGGGAACGCGGCCTCGCCGCCCGGGCTTCCCCTCGCGAAGTCCCGGAGGGATGGGCGCGAACGATGAGGATGGCGCGAGCCGGGGGCCGAGGAGGTCGGGTGGGGGCCGGGTCGTGGTGCTAGAATCTTCGGCTATGCAGGAAGAGAGGTTAGCGGAGAACACGACCGCAGGGAAGATCGAAGGGCTCTCGCGCCTCAGGGAAGAGGCGGCGCATCCGGCCCCGGAGAGGACCGTTCAGCGGCAGAAGGAGAAGGGCAAGCTCACGGCCCGCGAGAGGGTCGAGAAGCTTCTGGACCCGGGCACGTTCGTCGAGCTCGACCGGTACAGGGTACACCGCTCGCACAACTTCGGCCTCGCGGACAACAAGCCCTTGGGCGACGGGGTAATCGTCGGTTACGGGGAGGTTGCCGGGAGGAAGGTCTGCGTCTTCAGCCAGGACTTCACGGTCTTCGGGGGGTCTTTAGGCGAGGTGTACGCGCAGAAGATCTGCAAGGTCATGGACCTCGCGATCTCCACCGGTTGCCCGATCATCGGGATAAACGATTCGGGCGGGGCGCGCATCCAGGAGGGGGTCGTCTCGCTCGCGGGGTACGCGGAGATCTTTCACCGCAACGTCCTGGCGAGCGGGGTGGTGCCCCAGATCAGCGTGATCATGGGCCCCTGCGCGGGCGGCGCGGTCTACTCCCCGGCGATCACGGACTTCGTCTTCATGGTCGAGGAGACGAGCCACATGTTCATCACCGGCCCCGACGTCATAAAGAGCGTCACCGGAGAAGACGTCTCCTTCGAGGACCTCGGCGGGGCCGCGACCCACAACACCAAGTCCGGCGTCGCCCACTTCTCCTCCCCCGACGAGGAGACGTGCCTCGAGGACGTCCGCTACCTCCTCTCGTTTCTCCCCGAGAACAACCTGGAGAGCGCTCCGCACTTCCCGCCCGCGGACTCGGCCGAGCGCATGGACGAGGACCTGGCGGCTCTCGTCCCCGACTCGACCAACCGCCCCTACGACATCCGCGGCGCCGTAACGGGCGTCGTGGACGACGGGGAGTTCTTCGAGGTGCAGGAGGGGTGGGCGCAGAACCTGGTGGTGGGCTTCGCGAGGCTCGACGGGCACGCGGTAGGCGTAGTCGGAAACCAGCCCGCGGTCCTCGCGGGGACGCTCGACATGGACGCGAGCGTCAAGGGGGCGCGGTTCGTGCGCTTCTGCGACGCGTTCAACATCCCCCTTCTCACGTTCGTCGACGTGCCGGGTTTCATGCCGGGGACGGACCAGGAGTGGGGCGGGATCATCCGCCACGGCGCCAAGCTCCTCTACGCATTCTCCGAGGCGACCGTCCCGAAGATGACCGTCATCACGAGGAAGGCATACGGCGGCGCCTACGACGTCATGAACTCCAAGCACATCGGGGCGGACGTCAACGTCGCGTGGCCGACCGGCGAGGTCGCCGTGATGGGGGCTCCGGCGGCCGTCGGCATAATCTTCCGGCGCCAGATCGCCGAGGCCGAAGACCCGGAGGCCAAGCGCGCCGAGCTTATCGCCGACTACGAGGAGCGCTTCAACAACCCGATGGTCGCCGCCGAGATGGGCTTCATCGACGATGTCATAGACCCGCGAGAGACCCGGCCGTACCTCATAAAGGCCCTCTCCATGATCCGCACCAAGCGCCCCGAGCGCCCCCCGCGCAAGCACGGAAACATCCCGCTTTGAGCCAAGCGCTTTCCCATGAGAGGGAGCATGGTGAACCGTAGGAAGCAGAGAATCGTCAGCGTCGTGTTGGTCGCTACTCTGGTGCCGGCAATGGTCGCGTTCCTTGTTTACCTCTTCGCAACGGACTCTCCAGACGCCTTGCCCCTATTATTGAACATGGTCGGCCTCTTCGCGGGCGTCATCCTGGTGTACCTCGTGGATCGCGTCTTGCGGACGAGGTCGTCTGCGGCTCGTTGGATACGGGGTATAGTCCTGGCCGTCATGTGCGCCACAAGCTTCGCGGTACAGGCAGCGCTTTCGTTCGATGGCGCGCCCTCCGATGCTTTCGTGAAAGGGTTAGGGGCCGGTGCGGGGCTAACGGCGTTCTCCACGCTCCTGTTCGGGGTCCTGCTCCCGCCGGAGAGCCCGACGGGGGAAGGCCGGTAGAAGTTGAAGCCTGGGCTTCGGGTACTTTCGCCGGTGGACGCTAGCCCCGAAGAGGTTGCGGCAATAGTAGCGGCGCTGGAGGTCCTTCGCGGGAGCGAGACCGTGGGCGCCGAACTGCCGAGGCGGGACCGTTGGAGGCTCGCGGGGCTCTTGGGGCACGCGCCGCCGCGGGAGATGAAGCTGCCGGGTTCGTTGTGGTCGTACTCTAGTTGGGAAGGCATGGTCTAGGTGTTCGGTAAGGTTCTGGTCGCCAACCGCGGAGAGATAGCCGTCCGGATAATCCGGGCGCTCAGGGAGATGGGGGTGGGGAGCGTGGCGGTCTACTCGGACGCGGACCGGGAGTCCCTGCACGCACGGCTCGCCGACGAGGCGTACCACGTGGGGCCCGCCCCCGCGACGGAGAGCTACCTCAACATGGAGAAGCTGATCGAGGTGGCCCGGAGTAGCGGGGCCGAGGCGGTGCATCCGGGGTACGGCTTCCTGGCGGAGAGCACGCCTTTTGCCAGGGCGGTCGAGGAGGCGGGCCTTGTCTGGATCGGACCGCACCCGGAGGCCATAGAGGCGATGGGCTCCAAGGTCGAGTCGAGGCGCATCATGCGGGACGCGGGCGTCCCGATGGTTCCGGGGACGGAAGGCCAGATCTCCTCGGCCGAGGATGTGCGGGCGTTCGGCGAGAAGTACGGATTCCCCGTCGCAGTGAAGGCGTCGGCGGGCGGCGGCGGCAAGGGCTTCGCCGTGGCCCAGGACGAGGACGGCGCCGAAGGGGCCTTCGAGCGCGCGAGCCGCGAGGGCGAGGCGTACTTCGGGGACGGCTCGGTCTACGTCGAGCGGTACCTCGCGGGACCCCGCCACGTCGAGATACAGGTCGTGCGCGACAAGCACGGCAACGCCGTCCACCTCGGCGAGAGGGACTGCTCCATCCAGCGAAGGCATCAGAAGCTCCTGGAAGAATGCCCGAGCCCCGCCATAGACCCCGCGATGCGCGAGGAGATGGGCCGGGCGGCGGTCGGCGCCGCCGACGCCGTGGGCTACGACAGCGTCGGCACCGTGGAGTTTCTCGTGGAAGGCGACGAGTTCTTTTTTCTGGAGATGAACACGCGCGTGCAGGTCGAGCACCCCGTAACCGAGGAGGTGACCGGGGTAGACATCGTGCAGACGAGCATCCGCGTCGCCGCGGGCGAAGAGCTGCCCTTCACGCAGGACGACATCGCCTGGCGAGGACACGCCATAGAGGTACGCCTCAACGCCGAGGACGCCGCGAACAACTTCGTCCCCAGCCCCGGGACGGTTACGGTGTACGAGGAGCCGGGCGGGCCGGGGGTGCGGGTGGATTCGTCGTTGCGCGAGCCGGGGATCGTGCCAGAGTCGTACGACCCGCTCTTCGCCAAGCTGATCGTGCGCGGGTCGGACCGCCCCGACGCCCTCAGGCGCCTGAGGAGGGCGCTTTCGGAGTTCAGGGTCGAGGGGATCGCGACGACCCTGCCGTTCTTCGAGGCGATCCTGGACGACGAGGTCTTCGTCAAAGGCAACTACACAACCGGCTTCGTCGCCGAGAGGCTAGGCGGGCTGAAGATGCAGGCCCACGCGAAGGGTGCTGCGGCCGACGGCGCTCCCGGCCCCGAAAAGACCGCGCGCGAGGTCGAGGTCGAAGTGAATGGCAAGCTGTTTCGGGTGAAGGTCTACGGGGACGAGGCCGGCGCGGCCCCCGCAGGCTCTCCGGCGGTGGCCCCGGCGCGGCGCGGGAGGGGCGCGTCCGCGAAGCGGGCGACGGTCTCCGAGGGGACGGTCGCGGCCCCCATGCAGGGCACCATAGTCAAGGTGCTCGTCGAGAAGGGTCAAGAGGTCTCCGTGGACGAGCCGGTCTGCCTTCTGGAGGCGATGAAGATGGAGAGCGAGATCCGGGCCCAAAAAGACGGCGTGGTCTCCGAGGTACTGGTCGAGGCCGGACAGGCGGTCCGCTCCGGTGACGCCCTGGTAGTCCTGGAGTAGGGGCCCCCCCAGCATGGCCGACCACGTGGCGGACTTCGAGTGGCGTGGCGAGGGCGAAGAGGCCGAAGTGGCCGTCTACGCCCCGGACGCCGCCACCGCGGAGCGCGCCCTCGAGCGCACCCTCCCCGCCGCACGGCTCCCCGGGATAATCCGCCCCGTCGAGGCCGCATCCTCGCAGGAGGGCTTCGGCCGTGTCACGGTCTCCGAGACGCACGCCTCACCGGACCTCTTCGCGGCCCCCCGCTACGGTCTGTTGATCGTCGCCGAGGTTCCGGTCGCCAACCTGGGGACGCCCGGCGAGCTGCCGCGCCTCCTTGCCCGCCGGCTCTCGGAGGTCTCCCTCCCCGAGGTCGGGGAATCCGGGGTCCGGGAGCTCTCGGAATCCGGGGCCGGCTGGGCCGCGGGGGAGGGGTTTATCGAGGAGGACGACCTCTCGTTCTTCCTGCCCGGCTCCGCGGCCCGCACCGGGGACCCGGACTCTTTGGGGAGGCGTGCCCTCGCCGCGGGTGCTAGGGACTGGACGCGGCCGGGGAGGATCGGCATCTTCGGGGTAGGGGAGATTCTGGACTCGGATGCGGCCGGGGAGGCGGGGTTGGAGGAGGGGGTTCTCGCCCTCGTCGTGGACGTGGGCGCCGAAGACCTCGGCCGCCTCGCCCTCGCCGGACACCGCGAGCGCATCGTCGCGAGGACGGTCCGCGGGGACTTCGGTTCCCCGGAGGGCTTGCCCACCGCCCCGGCGGACACCGAGGAGGCGGCGGATCTCCGGTCGGCGTCCGGTGGCGCGGCGGGATACGCCGCCGGCCGCGCGGCCCTCGTCCTCTACGCGCTGCGCCGCTCCTTGAGGGACCTGACCCCCCTGCGCCTCCGGGCGGCGTGGCCCGGAGGCGGGTTGGAGGGGGAGGAAGGGGGGCGCCATTTGCACCGCGACGGCCTCGCGGCGGTGGGGGAGGGCGGAATCTTCGTCTCGGGGCTGCGCGTGGCGGCCGGCGGGGGTAGGATGTTCGGCAGCGCACCGCCCTTCGGGACGTCGGAGCAAGAGGGAAGGTGGCCCTGGGAAGAGGCGGGTTTGTGCGTTGGCGTGTCGGTCCTGGAGCCCCTTGGAGGGAGGTCGGAGGTCAGGCCGTGGACCTCTTGATGGTACGCGAACGGTCCAGCGGTCGATTCGTCTACGTTGAGACGCTCGAGCGGAGGCGTGGGGAGACCCCGTGGGAGTACGTCCGTCGCAGCGTCCGGCGGGAGGCCCAGATCCGGGCCTCGTTCGCCGACGAGACGTCGGAGGTGATCGTCGGTTGGGGCATGGGCTCGGTCGAGGAGTTCCTCAAGGCCTACCCCGAGTACGGGCCGCGCGACGAGCCCGCCGCCGAGAGCGGTTAAACCGAAGAAGGCGCCCCGACCGACGAGATAGCGCAGCCCGTAGCGACACCTTCCGGCTCGTCCCAGGAGGGCCTTGACCCTGAACGCTGCAGTACAAGGCTACTCACCGTGGCCTTGGGAAGGCCTGCGTGCCTGCTCGCCAGGCGGGATGTTCGCCTATGCGATAGTCGCAACCGTGGTGGTCATTCTAGCCGCCGTGCGTCTCGGCCGGTGCCTTGCCGAAGGGCTCCAGAACGACGAAAGAAGGGGCCGGCGCCTCTCTTCAGGCGCCGGCCCCCTGGGGATCTTTTGGGTGAGTCTCTGCCTCACTTGAAGTCCTCCGGGGAGACCCGATTCATCCAGTCTTTGAACTTATCCACCACCTCGTCCTCCGGGGCCTCCTCCATCGCCTCCTGGTCCTCGAAGACGACGGCGGCCTCCTCGATCACGTCGTCCGCGGCGAAGATGGCGGCCCCGGTCCGGACGGCGATGGCGATTGCGTCGGAGGGCCGGGAGTCCACCTCGACGGCGCGGCCACCGATCTCGAGGTGAATGGTGGCGAAAAAGGTCGAGTCCTTGAGCTCCGTCACGGTCACGCGCTCCATCGAGCCCCCCAGCTCGCTCACCAGGCTCGCGGCGAGGTCGTGGGTCAGCGGGCGCGAGAACTCCTGGTTCTGGAGCTTCATCAAGATGGAACGGGCCTCCGCCTGACCGATCCAGATGGGAAGGTAACGGTTCTCCCCCTCGACCTTGAGGATGACAATCGGGCTCGAGCTGAAGAGGTCCAGGTTTATCCCGTAGATCGACATTCGGGTAAAGCCGTCGGCGCTCACTGGTCCATACGCTCCTCTCACACCGCCGGTACCGAGCCGGCTCCCGACGGCGGATCTTGAAAAGATTATATCGTGCCGACCGATTCTACTGCCCGACACGCACCCCTTCAATCTGGCCTGATGCGGCATCCCTCCGCCGCGTGTTGTACAATAGCCGGGTTCGGATCACCGTCCCTTCGACGGCGCCGAGCACAAGGGCCTGTAGCTCAGCCGGTTAGAGCGCTTCTCTGATAAGGAAGAG
>JADDPR010000577.1 GCA_016781775.1 Rubrobacter sp.
GGCGGAGCGTTACGCGGCGGAGAAAGCCGCTGCAGCCGAAGAGGCCAGGCTCGCCGCCGAGCAAGCCACGGCCGCTCAGGAGCAGGCCGCCGCCGAACAGGCCGCCAAGGCTCAGAGGCGGGCGGAGCTTGCGGCGTGGCGCGCTGCCACCGAGCAGCAGGCCGCCAAGCTGGCCGCCGCTCAACAGGCCGAGGCCGACCGTCCCGCAGCCGAGCAGGCCGAGGCCGACCATCTCCTCGCGGCGGCCGATCAGGCCGAGCAACAAGCCGCCGAGCAGCAGTACGCGAAAGATCAGGAAGCAGCGGACGAGGAGCAGTACGACGCTCAACAGCCGCAGGAGAGCCCTCAAAGCCCCGCTGCCGAGCAGCAGCAGTACTCCGAGCCTTCCGCCCCTGCGGCGCAGCCCTCCGGCGGGGCCGCCTCGTGCGGCGAGACCTACGGCGGCGTCGCCCCCCACGTCGCGCAGATCGGCTGCGAAATCCAGGCCGAGTTTGGCGTGGCGATCGACGGGTTGGGCAGCAGCGCCTACCACTCCGACGGCCTGTCCCTGGATATCTGGGTCTCCGACCCGGCGCTCGGCGACCAGATACTCTCCACCATCTGGGGGCGGTACAGCGTCAACTACACGATCTGGCAGCGGGATTACCGCGACTCCACTGGCTATGGCTATCTGCAGGCGGCGACGGGCAACCCGACCGCGGACCACATGGATCACATCCACGTCACGTTCTCTTAGGTAAGCGTCCGGTCTCGAGGGTAGGGGCTTCGCCCGACCGACGACCGTAGTAGCTACCAAGCAGGGGGAGACCCAGGCGGGCCTCCCCCTTTCCTATGCCCGGGTGCTGCACCATCCGTCGATGGGGAGACGTGGGTTCACTGGGGGACCGTCCTACCAAGTCGCTACGACGTCCCCGGTTATGTCGACGCTAGGCTCCCCGGCGTAAGACGCTGATACGGGATCCCGAGGCGGGCGGGGCATCCGGTCCGCCCACCCTCGTCATCGCCGGAGGAGGGCCGCGGCGATGGTACAATCCTTTCAAGTGGCGGCGTTGTTCTTCGCCGGAGATCTCTGGCAAGGGGTGGTCTTCTTGGGTCTGTTGCAGGTGGCCGGGTTCGGTTCCTTGGTCGTTATCGGCGTGGTCGTGTTGTTCTTACTCTTTCTACTGAGTAGCTCTATCCGCATAGTCAGCGAGTACGAGCGCGGGGTCATCTTCAGGCTCGGTAGGGTGCAGGGACGTGCCAAGGGGCCGGGGCCTTTCGTGCTCATCCCCATCGTGGACAGGATGGTCAAGATAGACCTGAGAACCGTCACGATGGACGTGCCGCCGCAGGACCTCATCACCCGCGACAACGTCCCCGCCAGGGTCAATGCCGTCATTTACTTTCGCGTCCTCGACCCGAACAAGGCCGTCATCGAGGTCGAGAACTACGTTCTGGCGACAAGCCAGATCAGCCAGACCACCCTCAGGAGCGTGCTGGGGCAGAAGGACCTCGACGACCTCCTGACGAACCGCGAGGCGATAAACGAGGAGCTCCAGTCGATCATCGACGAGCAGACCGACCCGTGGGGCATCAAGGTCAGCCACGTCGAGGTCAAGGACGTGGAGATACCCCAGGGGATGCAGCG
>JADDPR010000235.1 GCA_016781775.1 Rubrobacter sp.
ACGCTTTGTGTCGGAGAACACCTGGCGAGCACGCAGGTGTAACCGATTAGAGGTTCGCTCGGTCAGCCCGCATGCTGGGCCGGCGGGTCAGGTCCTTACGGGCAGGCCTTCTTCCGCCGCCCGTTCCAAGGCTTCTATGTCCCGGACGTGAATGAAGCGGTTCTTCGTCTCGACCATGCCGCCCTCGCGCAGTTGAGTGAAGGCGCGCGTAACGGCCTCGCGGTTGGCCCCGATCATGGCGCCCAGGTGCTGGTGGGTGTAGCGGGTGGGGATCTTGTACCCGGTGCGGGTCCTGAGTCCCTCGCTCTCTATAAGCAGGATGATGAGGCTCGCCAGGCGCGCGGGAACCTCCTTCAAGCCCAGGTCCTCGAGGCGCTTCTCGTACCTGCTCAGGCGCTCGCTGAGAAGCCTTATAAGGCTCAAACCCACCTCGGGCCTCTCCAGAATCAAACGCTCCACGTCCGCGTGGTGGATGACGGTGATCTCCGAGTCTTCCATGCATTGCGCGTAGGCGTCCCTCGTGCTCTGGTCGGTCAGCGCCAACTCGCCGAAGATCGTCCCGCCTTCTACCATCGCGAGCGTGAACTCCCGCCCCTCTGGGCTCCGCCTGTACAAACGAACGCGACCGCTCCTGAGCACGTAGAGCGTCTCGTTGAGGTCCGCGGGCACGTAGAGCAGCTCGCCCGCTTCCAGGCTTACGTTGGGGCAACTCCAGCTTATCCGTGCGATCTCCTCCGTCGAGAGCGACTCGAAGATGTCCACGAGCGAGAGTCCTTTGATACCGTCACCGACGAGTAACCCTTGTCTAACGTTAGCCAAAACTCCGCCTGCTTCTCGCCCACATCGACTACGTAACAGTTTCGCTCAACCATCCACCCATTCCATGCACACTTAGGGCCAATTCTTACGGCCAAGTATCACGAGGATGCGGTTCCTCCCAAAAATTCTCTACATACGATGCTTGTCAGCAGATTGTAACGCAAAGATACCGAAGAATCGACGAAACATGCAGATAAACAGTTGAACGATGTTAACCCACTGGGTATGATAATCGCTCACGACTGAAACAGGCAGTCGTATGCATCTTGCGGGTGGTTTTTAGCGGGCTTCGGGAGATTTCTGTAAGCCGAGACCCCTGCAAGGAAGTTGTTGGCGAATAAGGAGGCGTATCACGGAAGCTCACAGTAGGGGCCACGAGCCGGTCATCAAGTTAGAGCACTGTTCGGTAGTTTTTGGGCGTCGGGCTCAACAGGCCCTAGAGATGCGACGTTCGGGCAAGAGCAAGGCCGAGGTTGAGCGGTCTACAGGGGCCACCATTGGGGCTTTCGACGCCAGCTTCGACGTGAACCGGGGCGAGATCTTCGTGATCATCGGCCTCTCCGGGAGCGGCAAGTCCACGATTCTACGGACGATCAACCGCCTCAACGAGCCGACCGAGGGGACCATCCACCTCGACGGCGAGGACGTGCTGGCCATGTCCACCAAGCAGTTGCGCCAGCTCAGGCGCAAGAAGATCGGGATGGTCTTCCAGCAGTTCGGACTGCTGCCGAACAGGACGGTTCAGGACAACGTCACCTTCGGCCTCGAGGTCCAGGGCGTCGGGGCCGAGAAGCGCAGGAAGGCAGGGCAGGAGGCGCTCGGGCTCGTCGGGTTGCAGGGCCAGGGGGACAAGCTCATCACGGAGCTCTCCGGCGGTATGCAGCAGCGTGTCGGGCTCGCCCGGGCGCTCGCGACCGAGCAGGAGATCCTGCTTATGGACGAGCCGTTCAGCGCCCTGGACCCCCTGATCCGGCGCGACATGCAGAACCTGTTCCTCTCCATTCAGGGCGAGGTCAAGAGGACGGTCGTCTTCGTGACGCACGACCTCGACGAGGCTTTGACGCTTGGCCACCGCGTCGCGATCATGAAGGACGGCGAGATCGTGCAGCTCGGCACCCCCGAGCAGATCCTGCGCGAGCCGGCGAACGAGTACGTCGAGCGGTTCGTCGAGGACGTCGACTACGCGAAGGTCCGCACCGCCCAGACGGTGATGGTTCCGGTGAACGAGGTGGCGTACATAAACGACGGCCCGACGGTCGTCCTGCGTCGCATGAGGCAGTTCGGGCTGGACTTTATCCCCGTGGTGGACGAGGAGCGTAGGTTCCTCGGTACGGCGGAGGCCGAAGAGGTCGCGAGGCTCGCCGAGCGCAACGAGCGCGAGCTCGGCTCGTCGGTGGATAGGGAGGCCGCCAAGGTCGGAAGGGACACCTCGCTCCGCGAGATCCTGCCGCTCTTCGTGGAGCGGGACGTGCCCGTGGCCGTCGTGGACGACGAGAACCGCATAGAGGGCGTCGTCTACCGGGGCTCCCTGATCGCCGGGCTGACCACGAGCCAGGAGTCCCCCGACGAGAGCGAGTCCTTCGACCGGGAGGTCCCTCAGGAGAACGCCCCGAACGGCGCCAATTCCGGGGACCGGGTGCGCGTTCGCCGGATAGGGGAGTAAGACGGTGGCCTTCTTGCAGGAGAACCTCGTCCCGAGGATACCGCTCGGCCAGTACGCCGAGAACGTTATCGACTACATAACCGATACCTTCGAGGGTTTCTTCGACGTGGTTCAGGACGGCCTCGACGGCTTCGTCTCGGCGTTCGAGGCCCTCCTCAACTTCCCGCCCGAGCTGGTGATGATAGCCATCCTGGCGGCGATAGCCTTCTACTTCGCGGGCTGGCGGGTGGCGGTCTTCGCCATCCTAGGGTCATTGTTGATCCTCGGCCTGGATCTGTGGGAGGACACGATGCTGACCCTGGCATTGGTGCTCTCATCGACGGTCGTCGCGCTCGCGATAGGCATCCCGCTCGGCATCTTAGCCGTGCAATCACGGAGCATCGAAGCGGTGGTCAAGCCCGCCCTCGACATCATGCAGACGATGCCGGCCTTCGTGTACCTGGTCCCCATGATCATCCTTCTGGGCCTGGGGAGCGGGCCGGCTTTGGTCGCCACAGTGATCTTTGCGATGCCGCCGGCCGTAAGACTAACCATGCTCGGTATCCAGCAGGTTCCGCGGAACACCGTGGAGGCGGCGCACGCCTTCGGGGCGACGCGCGGGCAGACGCTCTTGAAGGTCGAGTTGCCCCAGGCGCTCTCGACCATCATGGCCGGCGTGAACCAGGTCATCATGCTCGCCCTCTCGATGGTGGTTATCGCCGCCCTCGTCGGGGCCGGCGGCCTGGGCGAGGTCGTCGTCCGCGGGCTCGGCCAGCTTAACGTGGGCACGGCCTTCGAGGGTGGCGTCGGTATCGTCATCGTCGCCATCTACCTGGACCGGGTTACGCGCAGGCTTGGGCAGAAGAGGAAGAAGGGGGGCAAGGGGGGCAAGTAAAACCCTTTCCCGGGTCTTCGAGTTCGAGACCCCGCCGCGGCCGCACCGGCCGCACGCCAATCCGTCGCGCGCCTTTGGGAAGAGAGGAGGCGCGCGGCTTCGGGGGAGCGGGAACCTTTGGGGTGGCACCAGTACGGATCTCTGTGCGAACACTGATTTATCGGCTAGTGTGAGGAAGGTTCATGAATAGGTTGAGTAAGAAATCCCTGGCGTTAGTTCTGGCCCTGCTCGTCGGGGTCGTCGCGGCGGGCTGCGGCGGTGGCGGCGGTGGCGGAGGCCAGGGCGGTTCGGAAGAGCCCAAGACGCTGAAGCTCGGCGTCGCCGCCGGGTGGACCGAGAACATAGCGGTGGCGAATCTCGTGAAGGTGCTCCTGGAGGAGGACCTTGGATACCAGGAGGTCGAGACCCAGACCGCCGACCTCGGCGTCGTCTTCGAGGGCGTGGGCAACGGCGACCTCGACGCCTTCCAGGACATGTGGCTCCCGAACCACGCGGCGCAGTTCGAGTCCGTCGAGAATGACGTCGAGCAGCTCGACCCGTGGTTCGATGGCACCGTCAAGTTCGGCATCGTGGCGCCGGACTACATGAACATTACGAGCATCGACCAGCTTAACGAGGCCGGGGTCAAACAGATCGTCGGTATCGACCCGGGCGCCATCATCACGACGGCCATCCTGGACAACACCATCCCCGAGTATGGGCTCGAGGCGGAGTACATTCAGTCGAGCGAGGCGGCGATGCTCTCCGAGGTGGAGAAGCGCTACGCGAACCAGGAGAAGTTTGCCTTTATCGCTTGGACGCCGCACTGGATGAACGAGACGTACGACTTCACGTACCTCGAGGACCCGAAGAACACGCTCGTCAACCCGCAGGGCGACCCTCTGGATCAGGCCAAGATCTCGACCATCGTGCGGGAGGACCTCAAGGAGGACGATCCCGTCGCGCACGCCCTCCTGAGCGAGTACAAGCTCAACGAGGAGCAGACCAACTCCCTGGAGGAGGCGATCAACGAGGAGGGCTACGACGACCCGACCGTGGGCGTGAAGGCCTGGCTCGAGGAGAACCGGGACGTCGCCGACCCCTGGGTCGAGGCCGCCAAGCAGGCAGGGGAACAGGCGAGCGCCAAGTAGGTCTGGGCGAGAGAGACGTCTGTATGTGAGGTAGGGGGATGGCTCCATCGGAGAGATACCATCCCCCTCTTCACACGGAAGACCCTAGATTAAATGAACCATGCCTAAATTTCGCAAGATGAAGTTGTTCGCGGTGTTGCTCGCGCTCTTGGTGTGCCTTCTCGCCTCCGGTTGCGGCCAGTCCGACACCCCGGAGAACAAGCGGCTCGTCATCGGGTACATCGGCTGGGACGAGAACGTCGCGGTCTCCAGCTTGACGAAGCTGCTTCTTGAGCAGGAGCTCGGCTACGAGGAGGTGCAGATCGAGCTCACCGACCTCGAGGCCGTTTTCGAGCGGGTGGGCGACGGCGAGATGGACGCCTTCCAGGACGTGTGGCTCCCGAACCACTCGGATGAGCTCGAAGCCGTCGAGGGGGACGTGGAGCTTCTGAGGTCGTGGTTCCGGGGGCAGACGAAGTTCAGCCTGGCGGCCCCGAGCTACATGGGCATCAACAGCATCGATCAGATCAACGACACCGAGGCCGAGAGGATAATCGGGATCGAACCGGAGTCGCGGATCATGCAGAGAATCCCGACCGAGGTCGTCGACGCGTACGACCTCGAGCAGGACCTCGTCGAGGCTCCCACGGAGGGGATGCTGGCGGAGGTGGAGCGGTTGTACACCGCGCGCGAGCCGTTTATCTTCGTCGCCTGGTCGCCGCACTGGATGAACCAACGCTACGAGTTCGAGTACCTCGAGGACCCCAAGGGCGCCCTGGGCGAGCTCACGAAGCCCTCGGAGCTGCACACCATCGTCCGCGAGGACCTCTCCTCCGAAGATCCGGTGGCCTACGAGTTCATGAAAGAAGTCACGCTCACCGAGCAGCAGATCAACACCCTGGAGGACGTGATCAACACCACGGGCGACCCCATCAGGGGCTCCAGGGCCTGGTTGGACGAGAACCGCGACGTCGTTCAACCCTGGATCGACGCCGCCAAGCGGGCGCGGGAGGGCTGAGTCGAGGGGGCCGGGCTCGAACGCGGCGAAGAAGTACGCATCGATGGAAAGACAACGGACCGAAAGGACTTGAGTTAGTGGGAGATAAACGCGGGGCCACAAAGAAGCTTCTGGTCGGCCTCACTCTTTTAGGTAGCGCGTTCGTGTTCTCCGCCTGCGGGGGCTCCGGGGGCGGGGGGGCCCAAGGCGGGGGGGGCAGCGGCGAGCCGGTCAACTTCGGGACGGTGGACTGGCCCGAGGCGATAGCGAAGACCAACGTCTCGGCGACGATCGTCGAGGCGCTCGGGCACGAGACCGAGATCCAGCAGCTCGGCGTGCCGGTGATCTTCAAGGGCTTGGAGCAGGGCGACCTCGACGTCTTCGTGGAGGCCTGGTTCCCGACCATGGACACCAACATGAAGCAGGTCGAGCCCGGGAGCGTCGAGTCCGTTACGACCAACCTGCCCGAGGCGACCTTCAGCGTCGCGGTCAACAGGGAGGCGTGCGACGCCGGCGTCGAGTCCCACGAGGACCTCGACCAGTACAAGGAAGAGTTCGAGGGGAAGATCTACGGCATCGAGCCGGGCAACGACGGCAACAAGGTCGTCATGGACATGATCAAGAACGACACCTACGGCCTCGGCGACTGGGAGCTCGTGGAGTCCTCGACGAACGGGATGCTCTCCGAGGTTGACCGGCACATAAAGGACGGCGAATGGGTCGCCTTTACGGGATGGGAGCCGCACTGGATGGGCCAGAAGTACGACATGTGCCTGCTTGAGGACCCGGAGATGGCCTGGGGCGGACCTTCGCACGTCGAGACGCTCGTCACCGCCGATTTCGGTGAAGACACCCCCGAGCTCTACCAGTTTTTCGAGCAGATGAAGGTCGACAAGGAGATCCAGGGCAACTGGATCGACATGATCGACAACTCCGGCAAGGAACCGGAAGAGGTCGCCACCGAGTGGCTCCAGGACAACCCCAAGGTCACCGACAAGTGGCTGAGTGGCGTCGAGTCCTCCGACGGCACCCCCGGCCCCGAAGCCCTCGCAAGCCACCTGGAGGAGCAGGCGGGGAAGTAAGCCGGTCACCATTTCAGCCTGTCGGCTTTCTCGCTGCGGGCGAATCCGAGAAGGGG
>JADDPR010000490.1 GCA_016781775.1 Rubrobacter sp.
GAGGAACGAGATCCTGCCGGCCCCTATATCCAGCGGGCCCGCAAGGACTTCGCCTCCCAGCTCTCGCGCCTTCGCCAGAGCGTCCTCGCTGGAAGGGACGGTGAAGTAGGCGAGCCAGTAAGGGGCCTCGCCGTTGTTCGAGGGCATGATCCCGCCGTTCGAGGAGCCGGCGTTCTTGATCGTCACATAGACCAGATTGCCGTCCTCCTCCATCGGCTCCATCTCCCAGCCCAACAGCGCGGCGTAGAAGTCGGCCGCCGGCGAGGGATCTGAGGTCTGCAGGTCGTTCCAGGTCAGGCAACCGGGGTCGTTGACCCGGCCCGCCCCGGCATGCCGCTTCGGCTCCCAGAGCGCGAGCCGCGCGCCCGTCGGGTCCTCCACAACCGCCATCCGGCCCGCGTCGAGGACGTCGAAGGCACCGCCGTGCACCGTGCCTCCGAGCTCGCGCGCCCTCGCGGCGCCGGCGTCTGCGTCCTCGACGCTCACAAAGGAGAGCCAGAACGGCGGAGCTCCCGCCTCGCGTTGGCCCTCGTCCATCTCGTAGAGGCCGCCGACGTAGTCGTCCCCCACGCGGAGCATGGTGTACGTTATCCCCTCGCCGGCCGGCATGTCGTCGGCCTCCCAGCCGAACAACTCGCAGTAGAAGGCCTTGGCGCCCTCCGCGTCGGTCGTCGCAAGGTCCACCCAGCAGAAGGTCCCCGGCGCGTAACTCTCCCTCTTGCCCATCTTTCCTCCTCGTCGCTCTCCCGATCGACAAAATCCCTACGGGAAGAGTACGCGGAGAGGACCGTGTCTCAAGTACCAAAGCGTCGGGTTGGAGAGTTGCGTGGGGCGGGAAGGAGCGGCGGAGTTCGGTGCAGGGCGGGGGCTTACCGATCGAGGGCGGGAGGTCTAGAACTCCCTGACTTCGTAGACGGAGACCTCGCGGAAGCCGAGTCCATCGTAGAACTTGCGGGCGCGCTCGTTGCCGGCGGCGACCTGCAAGGAGACGCCGTCGGCGCCCTTGTCGCGGGCCCATTCTGAGGAGGCGTCGACGAGGGCGCGGCCTATGCCCTGGCTGCGGTAATCGTGGGTTACGTAGATGTCTTCGACGGCGGCCCAGGTTTTGGGGGAGAAGGCGGGGGAGCCCTCGCGGATCTCGCCGGAGAGAAAGCCCACGACCTCGCCGGGCTCGCCGTTCTCGTCCAGAACTTCCGCGACGAAGAGGCAGGAGTGGGAGCTCGAAGAGAGGTCGGCGAGGAAGCGGCGCATAATCTTCTCGGCGTCGGGGGAGGTGGCGTAGACGGGATCGTAGGCCGTGTGCTCCTCGGCGCTCTTCATCCACAGCGCCGCCGCTGCCGCCGCGTCGTCGCGCCGACCGGGGCGGACGGCGTAGCTTTCTCCCTTCTCCATTTCTCAATCCTAGCGGATATACTGGCCGTCGTGTCGGAGAGCCATTACGCGGGGGTGGGGTCGGAGGGGAAGCCGATGGGGCGTCTCGCGCTCATCCTGCTCGTGGTCGTGGCGGGGGCGACGACGCTCGCCGTCGAGATGGCGGCCAGCAGGCTCCTCGCCCCGTACTTCGGGTCTTCGATCCTCGTCTGGGCCAACATCATCGGGCTCATCCTGATCTACCTGACCGCCGGCTACTACCTCGGCGGACGCTACGCCGACCGTCGACCGAACGGGCGGACGCTGACGAACATAACGATCGCGGCCTCCGTCATCATCGCGCTGACGCCGTTCGTCGCCGGCCCGATCATGTCGATAAGCGCTCGCTCTTTCGAGAGCCTCTCCGCTGGTGCTTTCCTCGGCTCCTTCGCCGCCACGCTCCTCCTCTTCGCCCCGAGCATCACGCTCCTTGGGATGGTCTCGCCGTTCGCGATACGCCTCGCCATCAAGGACGTCGGCGAGGCCGGAGGGACGGCCGGGAGCCTCTACGCGCTCTCCACGCTCGGGAGCATCGTCGGGATCTTCCTCGCCGTGCTCCTGACGATCCCCGGCGTTGGTACGCGGGATACCTTCCTGCTCTTCGGGGCCGCCCTCGCGCTTGCCAGCATCCTCGCGGGGCGCCGGAGCCTCCTGTTGCTGCTCCTGCCGCTCCTGATGGTGGCGGCGACGTTCTTGCCCAACCAGATCAAACCGACCCCGGGTCTTCTCTTCGAGGACGACTCCTTCTACCAGTACATACGGGTCGTAGCGACGGAGCTGGACGAGAACGGGGAGCCGTTGGCGGACAGCGAGCGCATCCTGCAACTGAACGAGGGCTGGTCCGTCCACTCGGCGTACAAGCCGGGCCGTCTCCTCTCCGAGTCTTACTGGGATTACCCGCTCTCCGTGCCGCTGCTCACCTCCCCCGAGCCGCCCCGGAACGCTCTTATCGTGGGGAGCGCCGCCGGTACGGTCTCGTCGGAGCTCTTGGACGTCTACGGGCCGATGGAGATAGACGGGGTCGAGATCGACGGCCGGGTGAACGAGGTCGGCTACAAGTACTTCAACATGGACCGCGAGGGGCTCGACACCCACGCCGCCGACGGCCGCTACTTCCTTCGCGGACCGGAGGCTGACGACGCGTACGACCTCGTCGTCATAGACGCCTACCGCCAGCCCTACATTCCGTTCCACCTGACGACGGTGGAGTTTTTCGGGGAGGTCAAGGAACACCTCTCGGAGCGCGGGGTCGTGACGATCAACGTCGGGCACACCCCGGGAGATCGGCGGGTGCCCGAGGCCATCGCGCGGACGATGAGCGAGGTCTACGGGCACGTCTACGCCTTCGACACCGGCGACTTCAACACGACTGTGGTCGCGACGGAGGAAGAGACGGGGGCGGAGGCGCTCCGGGCGAACCTCGACGAGGCCCCGGACGTGGTGCGTCCTCTGGCCCGGGAGATCTCGGACGACATCGAGCCCACGAGGGGCTCGGGCCCGGTCCTCACGGACGACCGGGCGCCGGTCGAGTGGATGACGGACCTGATGATCCTGGACTACGTGCAGGGCGATACCTAGGGCCGCACGAGCGGTCCGGGAGGGGGAAGAATGGCATGGGCTCTCTCGGTCCTAGCCTTCGTGGCGGGGACGGCGATAACGGTCCAGTTCGCGGTGAACGCCGAGCTGCGTAAGGCCGCGGGCGGTCCGATCTCCGCCGCAGCGCTCTCGTTTCTCGTCGGGACGCTGGTCTTGTTCGCCGCCGTTGCGATCGCGCGGCAGACGCCTACCTCGCTCTCCTCCCTCTCCGCGGCGCCGTGGTGGGCGTGGGCCGGGGGCTTTCTGGGCGCGTTCTTCGTGTTCTCGTCCATCGTGCTCACGCCGAGGCTCGGGGCCGCGGCTACCTTCGGGTTCATCATCGCGGGGCAGATGATCACCTCCATCGTCCTCGACCAGTTCGGCCTCCTCCACCTGCCGGTGCAACCGGCGACGGCCCTCAGGCTCGTGGGCGCGGCCCTCGTGGTCTCGGGCGCGTACCTCGTCCTGCGCTTCTAGACCAGGGCAGGCACACTCCCAAACATACGTCTCTTTTTCCCTCGTATTTCCGCGTCCGACGGGGTAAAGTTGTGGCCTCGCTGACAACGAACGGGAGGACCGCTAAAGGAAAACGCGCGGATGGCCGATAACGGACGGGTAGAAAAAGGAACCCGTGGAAGGTCGACAACAACAGCCAGCTTAACGAAGCGCCAGGGCTCTCCGGAGGATAGGTACCCTCAGGGGAGTCGACGAGGAAGACGTTCATCGAGTTTTTCGGCGGATGCGTCTCGGCCCAGGGGCGGTCGATAGGGCGGCGGCAAATCCCGGCGGCGACGCCGGGGACAAAGCGCCGATCCGGACCCCGGTAATACCGTCTGGCTTTCTTTCCCTTTCTCTTCGGGGTTCCCCCAAGGGGCGTTTTTCGACGCCCCGTTACGAGTGCTGGGAGGTGCTCTTTATGTGCGGGATCGTGGGTTACGTAGGCGGGGAGCGGTGCGTAGAGGTGCTGATGGAGGGGTTGAGGAACCTCGAGTATCGAGGGTACGACTCGGCGGGCCTGGCCCTGGCGGGTCCGGACGGGCTCCGGACGGCCAGGGAGGTAGGCCCACTCAATAACCTCGCTGGGACCGTCGGGCAGCGCGACGGCGACTTCTTCAGCATGCGCTCCGGGGTCGGGCACACTCGCTGGGCGACGCACGGGCGCCCGACCGAGGCGAACGCCCACCCCCACACCGGTGGTGGCGCGCCGGTCGGCCCGGAGGTCGCGGTCGTCCACAACGGCATCATCGAGAACCACGCCGAGCTTCGGGACGAGCTGAGGGCCCGTGGCTTCGAGTTTCGCTCGGAGACGGACACCGAGGTGATAGCGCACCTTCTCGGCGAGGGGGTCGCGGCGGGCTCGTCCTTGAAGGAGGCGCTCGTGGAGACCCTGCAGCGGCTGCAGGGCTCGTTCGCGGTGGCGGCGGTGAGCGCCGCCGAGCCCGAGACCGTGGTCGCGGCGAGGCATCAGAGCCCGCTGGTCGTGGGCCTCGGCGAGGGCGAGAACTTCCTCGCCAGCGCCGTTCAAGCCCTGCTCGGCTACACGCGCCGGTTCCTGTTCGTGGAGAACGGCGAGGTCGCGGTGCTGACGGGCACCTCCGTCGAGCTCTCCACGCTCGACGGCAGGCCGGTCGAGCGCGACCCGTTCGAGGTCGACTGGAGCGCCGAGGCGATAGAGCTCGGCGGCTACGAGGACTTCATGCTCAAGGAGATCCACGAGCAGCCCGCCGCCCTCCAGGCAACGCTCGCTGGACGGCTGGACGCGGACGGCTCCGTGGACCTCTCCGAGCTCGGGTTCGACCTCTCCGGCATAGAACGCATAGACGTGGTCGCCTGCGGCACCGCTTACCACGCGGGTCTCCTCGGCAAGAGCGCGCTGGAGCGCCTCGCCCGCATCCCCGTCGAGGTAGCGGTGGCGAGCGAGTACCGCTACGGGGACCCGGTCGGGGACGAGAAGACCCTCGTCGTCGCCATAAGCCAGAGCGGCGAGACCACGGACACGCTGGCGGCGGTAGAGGCCGCCCGAGGGTTCGGCGCCCGAGTACTCGCCGTGACGAACACCCAGGGCTCGCTTATCACCCGCGAGGCCGACGCCGTGCTCCTCACCAAGGCCGGGCCCGAGGTCGGGGTCGCGGCAACGAAGACCTTCCTCACGCAGGTCGCGGCGCTTTACCTGCTCTCCTTCGGCGTCGCTGAGGCGCGCGGGGCGCGTCCTGTCGAGGAGATCAAGGAGATCGGCCGGGCGCTCAGGCGCTCGCCGGAGAAGGTCGAGGAGGCCATCGAGCTTCTGGGCGAGCCGGGCCTTATGAGCGCGGCCGTCGGGGTCTTTGCGGGGGCGCGGTGCGCGCTCTTTCTCGGGAGGGGGCAGTCGTTCCCGGTGGCGCTCGAAGGGGCGTTGAAGCTCAAGGAGATCTCCTACCTCCCCGCCGAGGGCTACCCGGCCGGCGAGATGAAGCACGGCCCCATAGCCCTCGTCGACGAGCAGTGCCCCGTCGTCGCCATCCTCGGCGAGGGGACGCTGCGCGAGAAGACCCTCTCCAACGTCGAGGAGACCGTCGCTCGCGGCGCCCGGGTCATCGCGGTAGCCAACGAGGACGATGTGGCGGCCGGAAGGATCGCGCAGTCCGTCCTCCCGGTCCCGAACGTGCCGCAGATCCTGAGCCCCCTCGTCTCCACCGTGCCGCTGCAGTTTCTCGCCTACCACGTCGCCAAGGCCCGCGGCCTCGACGTCGACAAGCCCCGCAACCTCGCCAAGAGCGTCACGGTCGAGTAGAAGGTTCTTCACGCGATTGGGGTGGATGTAGACAAACAACAAAGACATTAACTGTACAAAAAAGATACGGACCACGAGAACAAAGTAAGCTACGTTGGTTGCAAAAACCGACGCCCGCGCACCGAGGGCCTGCTCGCAGACGGGCAGAGCACTGCGTTTGCGCTAACGGGGGCTACAAGCTCGCCTTCGCCGTCGGTGCGGGCTTCGTGGTCGACGGGATCGCCCTCGCCTTGATCCTGCTGCGTCCCGAGCGCGTCGGTGCCAGAGACGAAGAACGCGCCTAGTCCGTGCCCCGCTGGACCGTTCTGGTGGCACCCGGTTGGCGCCGGAGCCCCCCACTGAGGCGGACTAATCCTCCGGCCGACGATCGCCGACCCAGTACCGCGGCCCAGACCCGTGGCTCGCCGCCCGGTCGTACGGGTTGAGGATCGCGCAGCGCTCGAGCGAGAGGCATCCGCACCCTATGCAGTCGGTGAGGCCGCCCTTGAGGCGTTCGAGTTCCCGTATCCGCTCGTCGATCCGCTCGCTCCAGGTCAGCGTCAGACGGTCCCAATCTTCGCGACCGGGCGTCCGGTCGGTGGGAAGCTTGTCCAGCTCGGCGCGGATCTCTTCCAGGGTCAGCCCGACGCGCTGGGCGAAGACGACGAACGCCACGCGCCTCGCGGCGGGGCGCGCGTAGCGGCGGTGGCCGGACGCGTTGCGCTCCGAGCGGATGAGGCCGCGCTCCTCGTAGAAGCGCAAGGCCGAGGTGGCGACGCCCGTGCGCCTGGCCAACTCTCCGACGGTCAGAAGCTTGGAGATGTGGAACGGAGCTCCCAAGATTTTTGGATTAGATCAAGAAAAGTCCTT
>JADDPR010000370.1 GCA_016781775.1 Rubrobacter sp.
GACCTCGCGGACGTCCCGCCGACGTCGAACCCCATGAACTTCACGAACGTCCTCCGGCCGGACGACCCGCACCGCGAGCTCCCGAGGGAAGAGGCCCTGGCACCCGCCCCCGACGCCGCCGATGGCCTCTTCGCCGTCCCGAGGATAGATTAACGTGGCGAGCCCGACGAGAAGCGAGCTGCTGAACCTCACCGCGTACGAGCTTGCGGGGGAGATACAGGCCGGCAACGTCTCAGCCCGCGAGGCCGCGGAGGTCGCGAACGCGCGCGTCGAGGAGGTCGAGGGCGAGGTGAACGCTTTCGTCACCACGACGCCGGAGATCGCGCTGGAACGCGCCGCCCGCGTCGACGAGAAGAATGGTGCGAGAAAGCCCTGGGACGGCGTCCCGATGGCCGTGAAGGACGTGCTCTCCACGCGCGGCGTCAGGACGACCTGCGGTTCGCGGATACTCGAAAGTTTCGAGCCCCTCTACGACGCCTCGGCGCTTGTCAACTACGGCGAGGACCTCGTGATGGTCGGCAAGGCGAACATGGACGAGTTCGCCATGGGCTCCTCGACGGAGAACTCCGCCTATGGCGTCACTCGTAACCCATGGGACCTTGGACGCGTCCCGGGGGGCTCCTCGGGCGGCTCGGCCGCCGCCGTCGCCGCTGGCGAGGGCTGGTGGGCGCTCGGAACGGACACCGGGGGCTCCGTGAGGCAGCCCGCGGCGCTGTGCGGCATCGTCGGGCTCAAGCCGACCTACGGGCGCGTCTCGCGATTCGGGCTCATCGCCTTCGCCTCCTCGCTCGATCAGATCGGGCCGATGACCCGCGACGTCCGCGACTCGGCGTTTCTACTTCAAGCCATCGCCGGACACGACCCGAAGGACTCGACGTCTGCCAACGTCGAGGTCCCGGACTACCTCTCGGGGCTCGAAGGCGGCGTCCCGGGCCTGCGCGTCGGGGTCGTCACCGAGCTTATGGGCGAAGGCATCGACGCGGGCGTGCGCGAGGTCGTGGAGAGGGCGGTCAAGGGCTTGGAAGGGGCCGGGGCCGAGGTGGGCGAGGTAAGCCTGCCGCACTCGAGGTACGGGCTGCCCGCCTACTACATCGTGGCTCCGGCCGAGGTGTCGTCGAACCTGGCGCGTTATGACGGGGTGCGTTACGGGCTGAGGGTCCCGGCCGGGGGCGTACACGAGATGTACCGGCAGACAAGGGAGGAGGGCTTCGGGGACGAGGTGAAGCGCAGGATCATGCTCGGCACCTACGCCCTCTCCTCCGGCTACTACGACGCCTACTACGCCCAGGCCCAGAAGGTCCGCACCAAGATCATCGAGGACTTCCGGGCGGCCTTCTCGCGCTACGACGTCCTCGTCTCCCCGACCGCGCCATCGGTGGCGTTCGGGATCGGCTCGAAGACCGGCGACCCCCTGGCGATGTACGCCCAAGACATCTGCGCCGTCCCCGTGAGCCTCGCCGGCCTCCCCGCCATAAGCGTCCCCGGCGGCCTGAGCGATGGCCTCCCCGTCGGCGTCCAGCTTATCAGCGACCACTTCACCGAGCCGATGCTGCTGCGCGCCGCCCGCGCCGTCGAGGAGGTCGCGGACTTCGAGTTCGCGCTCAAGCCTTAGTTTTCGTCAGCTTCCTCCATGAGGTGGGAGGGGGAGGCTGGCCTACCAGACCTTCTGGCCCAGGTGCGATGCTCCCCGCAGGGGAGGGCGCGAGACGCGTCCCCGGCGCAGCCTCCTCAGGCTCTCGGCTAGCGAGGACTCGCGGAGACTAGTGAGGTCGCTCCCGGCCAGATCGTCCGTCAGCGCCCCTATTGCCGCGTACTCCTCGTGTTCGCGGGCGCACCGCTCGCAGAAGGGGACGCCCTGTATCTCGACCGCGGCGGGCCGGCCGTACGGATCATCGGTCGCGCTCCTTACCCAGCAGATCTTCGGTTCTTGCCGTCCGAACAATCCCATAGCGGCCTCCTCGCTCTTACCCTTTCCTTCCCGATAGTTTGACACGGATTACGCAAAGTTCCCTTAACCGCCGGTTAGGGTCTCGTGAAGAAGTGTTGGGCGTTGTAACCGGGTGTGACGTGGGGACCAGAATAGAGAGGCACCGCCGGGGTGTGGGAGGTACGGGGCACAAACGGGTATACAAGCAAGATGAACCTTGAAAGCCGCTACGCAGACCTCGGGGACGTACGGCTGCATTACGTCGAGGCGGGGGAGGGGCCGCTCGTGGTTCTGCTGCACGGGTTTCCGCAGTCGCACCACATGTGGCGCTTCCAGCTCCCGGTGTTGGTCGAGGCGGGGTTTCGCATCGTGGCCCCGGACATGCGCGGCTACAACCTCTCGGAGAAGCCGGACAGAATCGAGCACTACCGCGTCGGCACGCTCGTGCGGGACGTGGAGCGCCTCATCGTGGAGCGAGGAGCGGAGAAGGCCACCGTGGTCGGGCACGACTGGGGCGCGATAATCGCGTGGTTCGCCGCGATGCGCCATCCGGAGCGCGTGGAGAAGCTCGCGATCCTCAACGTCCCGCACCCGGCCCGCTTTCTGGACGGCCTCACGATGCCCAAGCAGTTGCTCAAAAGCTCCTACATGTTCTTCTTCCAGATTCCGCGGCTGCCGGAGAAGGCCCTGAGCGCGGGCGACTTCGCCGTCTTGCGCGCCGCACTACGCAGAAACCCCGTGCGGCCGGGGGCCATCTCCGCGGACGATGTCGAGCGTTACGTGGGGGCGATGGCGCAACCAGGGGCGCTGACCGCCACCATCAACTACTACCGCGCGCTCCTTCGCAACCCTTCCGAGACGCAGGCGTTGCCGAAGAAGATAGAAGCCCCTACGCTCGTGATCTGGGGCGAGAAGGACGTCTTTCTGAGCTTGGAGCTGGCCGATCCAGGCCCACTCTGGGTGTCGAACCTCCGCGTCGAGCGCCTCCCGGATGCGAGCCATTTCGTGGCGGAGGACCGCCCGGACGAGGTGAACGCCCTGCTTCTGGACTTCCTGCAGCACCCCTCGCCGTAGGGGGTGCAGCGTGCCACGCGTCGAGCGTGGCACCGGCTCGTACGCGGGCTTCGGGCTCTCCCGCTACTCGCTGACGGCGTTGCCGCCGGCGTGTTTGGCGCGGTACAGGGTGCGGTCGGCGGCGCGGGTGAGATCGTCGGTGGTCGAGCCGGCCTCGGGGTAAGCGGCGACGCCCAGGGAGAGCGTGGGGTTCACCAGGATGCCGTCGCGCTCGAAGGCGTGCTCCTCGACGGCACGGCGGATGCTCTCGGCCACCGCGAAGGTCGCCGACGCGTCCTCGCCGGGCAGGATGGCCTGGTACTCGTCGCCGCCGAAGCGCGTCGCCCGGCGGCGTGCTCCACCGAGAACGGCGTCGAGGATATGGCCGACCTCCCCGACGGTGAACTCCCCCAAGAGGTGGCCGTGCTCGTCGTTGATCTCCTTGAGGTTGTCGACGTCCGCCATGATGACGCCGAGTGGCTCCCCCCTCGCCCGCGCCGCCGCCACGGCGCCCTCGAACTCCTCGTCGAAGCGCGGCTTCGCGAGGAGGCCGGTGAGGTGATCCTCGGTGAGCGTTCGGTAGAGCTTCTCGTTGAGCTGCGCCTTCAAGGGGTCGGGCTCGGAGTACTCGATTAGGCTCTCGCCGAGGGCGAGCCGGTCGCCGTCCCTCAGGGGGCGAGCCGAGATCAGCGCCTCGCCGTTGAGCTTCGGTCTGCCCGTCCCCAGCGGCTCCACGAAGTAGTGTCCCTCCGGACCGGCGAAGATCCTGGCCTCCGCCGGTGCGACCTGCCCGTCGCGAAGCACGACCTCAGAGCGAAACGGGTCGCCCCCGACGACGAACTCCTCCCCATCCAGACGATGGAAGGCGCCGAGGTCCGGCCCCCGCAAGACCATGAGGTGCGCGATGCGCCCCGCGTCCATGCGTCCCTCTCCTTCTCCGACGCCGACAATTCTAGCAGCGGCCGATGGTAACACGACCTCACGAGACGAACGGCACGGAACGGAGTGACCGACTCTGGCGCGGGGGGCGAATGTTAGAATCGGCGTAGGCAGTGCGAGCGAGACAGAGGGTTTTCGGGGTGCAGACACAGGAGAGAAGAACCTATCAGGCGGTCATCGGGCTGGAGTTCCACGTACACCTCGCGACCCAGACGAAGATGTTCTGCTCCTGCCGCGTGACGTACGGCGACGAGCCGAACACGCACACCTGCCCCGTCTGCCTCGGCCACCCGGGGGCGCTCCCGGTTACCAACGAGAAGGCTATAGAGCTCGGGGTAATGGCGGGTCTCGCGCTCAACTGCGAGGTCGCCGGCAGGTCGGTCTTCGCCAGGAAGAACTACTTTTATCCGGACCTGCCGAAGGGCTACCAGATCTCCCAGTTTGACCTCCCGATCTGCACGGGCGGTCACCTCGACGTGCCGGTGGGGGACGAGACCGTCCGCGTCGGCATCACGCGCCTGCATCTGGAGGAGGACGCCGCGAAGAACGTCCACGTCGGCGAGTCGGGCCGCATGCACGGCTCCGTCGGCTCCATGGTGGACTACAACCGGGGCGGGACGCCGCTCATAGAGATCGTCACCGAGCCGGACATCCCCTCGCCCGAGGCCGCGAGGGCGACGGCTAACCACCTCAAGGCGATCCTCCAGGCCATCGGCGTCTCCGAGGCCGACATGGAGAAGGGCCAGATGCGCTGCGACGCCAACGTCTCCATCCGCAACCCCGACGGCTCCTTCGGCACCAAGACCGAGCTCAAGAACATGAACTCGTTCCGCTTCGTCGAGCGCGGCATCGTCCGGGAACTCGAGCGCCAGCGCGAGATCCTGGAGAACGGCGGTCGCGTCCAGCAGGCGACGGTCCACTACGATCCCGTCGCCGACGAGGTCCACGAGCTCCGGAGCAAGGAGTTCGCCCACGACTACCGCTACTTCCCGGAGCCGGATCTGCTACCGCTGGAGCTCACGGAGGCGTGGGTGCGCGAGATCAAGGACCGACTCCCCGAGCTTCCGGAGGAGAAGAAGAACCGCTTCGTCGAGAGCTACGGCCTCTCCGACTACGCCGCGGGCGTCCTCACCGCCGACCGCGACCTCTCCTCCTTCTACGAGGAGGTCGTCTCCGGCGGCACCGACCCGAAGCAGGCCGCAAACTGGATCTCGGGCGACCTTCGCGCCCTCCTCAACGAGTCGGGGGTCGACGTCTCGGACTCGAAGGTGACGCCGGGGCACATGGTCGAGCTTATCGGGCTGGTCGAGGACGGTACGATCTCGCGCTCGGCCGCCAAGGACGTCCTCGCAGCGGTCTTCGAGACGGGGGATGCGCCCTCCGCGGTCGTCGAGCGCGAGGGCCTTGCCTCCGTCGGCGGGGACGAGCTCTCCGGGATGGTCGACGGCGTCATCGCGGAGAACCCCGACGAGGCCGAGCGCGTCCGTAACGGCGACAAAAAGGTTATCGGCTTCCTCGTCGGTCAGGTGATGAAGGCGAGCCGCGGCAGCGCCGACGGCGGCCGGGTCCGCACGCTCCTCATGGAAAAGCTCGACGGCTAACAGCGACGCGCCGGCCGTGGCACCCGGCCGACGGCCCCGCGTCTTCGTCCCCATCCCCTCCGAAGCGCTCCTGAACCTGGACGACCTTTTGGGGGCCGGCGTGGAGCCGGTCGTCATGGGGTTACCCATCGATCTCCCCGCCGGAGGTGTGGCGCTCCGGCGGGAGTGGGTTGCGGACTGGGCCGAAGTCTTCTGCTTCAACAACGAAATCGACGCGATGATCCTCGGCGCCGAAGAGCCCGAGATCCTCGCCGGTCTGCTCGTGGCCGCGTTACGCCTCGATCTACCGGCCGCCGCGCTGCCTGCTATGGACCCCTTCTCGCTCGCGCTCGTTGCCCTTGGCCTCGCCCCCCTGCACGGAGGAGCCGTCGAGGCAGCCGCCACCCTGGCTGAGACCGGCCGGCCGCGATGCCGCGAGCTGGTCGATACCTTCTCCCTGGCGAATGCGCTTCGGGCCGGCCTCTCTGCGGGGGCCGGCCCCGAGTTGCTCGTGCACCTCGCCGCCCTGGCGCGAGAGGCCAGGGTGTCGGGTTTCTCCCAGATGATCCGGGTCCTCGCCCCCGAAAGCTCCGCCGTCGCCGACTACGACTGGCTCCAGGAGCATGGCCCTGCCGGGCTGCTCGCCCTCCTGGGAGATGCCCTTCACGATACGCCGACGGTGACGGGGCCTCTGAAAGGGGCTCTTCCTCCGTCGCCGCCCCCTCTCCCGGACTCGAAGGCGCGCCGCCTCTCTTTCCTGCGCGGACGGGCGTCGGGGACGGAGGTCGTCTGCCAGGCGGATGCGGCGACGGAGGAGTTGGCCGGCGAGTGTCGCGTCTTCGCCTCGGAGGAGGAGGCCGTGCGAGCGGTGGAGCAGGGCGAGATAGGGGAGGGTCATCTGCTCGTAGTGACGGGGTGCGGGGCGCGCGGTGGGCCGGGGCTGCTCGCCTTGAACGGGCTGGGGAGCGCGCTGGTAGGGGCCGGGCTCGACGTGCCGGTCCTTACCGACGGGTTGCCGCCCTCGCAGGCCCTCGGGGCTTCGCCCTGGATCTCGCTGTTCTCGCCCGAGGCCGCTTCGG
>JADDPR010000315.1 GCA_016781775.1 Rubrobacter sp.
AAGTGTCGCTGTAGGATTAGAGCGTGTTTGGTAAGGGGTAGGGTTGGCCCTGGAGGAGCTAAATCTGCTTCTCCTATAGAGACGACATGCACAACAGTGACCCCAGACGCTGGTTGGTCCCCGCTCTAGCGCAGTCGTCTTAGCCATCAACAGCTTATCCTTAACAAACTACTGCACTTTTTGGGGTTTTCTGACTTCGGCGCGTCTTTTTAGCATTCTTCTATTACAGATGGGTAGCATCATCGTAATAATGGTGATGTAGCCGAGATAAAGGAAAGGAGCAGCGAAGAAAGGCGCCGCTGCTCCAAAGCAGATCAGGAGAGAGGAAGTTATGACGGATCGCGTTGCGAACCCCTGGGGTGAGCGCACACCATACGGGCAGGGTGAGAATTGGCCCATAAGGGTGGACCAGTTCCTCGAAGACGGCATCTCCGAGGAGGAGGTGGACCGCTGGGTCCAGACGGCCTCCTTGCACCACGCCAACGGCGACGCCATGGACCTAGCCGTCAGGGACGGGCGCATAGTGGGGGTGCGCGGCAGGGCCGTAGACCGCATCAACCACGGCCGGCTGGACCCGAAGGACCTCTTCGTCTGGCAGGCCTACAACTCCGAAGACAGGCTCACCCAGCCCCTCGTGCGCGAAGGCGGCCGGCTTGAGCCCACCGACTGGGACATCGCCATGAACCGGATCGTCGAGCGCTCCCGGAGCCTGCTCGAGGAGCAGGGCCCGTCCTCGTTCGGTTTCTACACCACGGGGCAGCTCTTCTTGGAGGACTACTACACTCTGGGCGTCATCGCCCGGGCAGGCATCGGCACGAACCACCTCGACGGTAACACCCGTCTGTGCACGGCAACGGCGGACCGGTCCCTCAAGGAGTCGTACGCCTGCGACGGCCAACCGGGCTCCTTAAGCGACATCGACCACGCCGACACCATCTGCCTCTACGGTCACAACGTCGCTGAGACCCAGGCCGTGACATGGATGCGCATCCTCGACCGTCGCCGGGGCCCGAACCCTCCTAAGCTCATCGCCGTCGACCCGCGTCCGACGCCCGTGGCCCGGGAAGCCGACGTGCACCTGGCGGTCAAAAACGGGACCAACCTCGCGCTCATGAACGCACTGGTCCGCGAGATCATCGCCAACGACTGGGTCGACCACGACTACGTCCAGCGCAACACCGTGGGCTTCGAGGAGCTTAAGAGGCGGACCCGGGATTGGACACCCGAGAAGGCGGCGCAGATCTGCGGCGTGCCCGCCCAGAAGATCCGGGAGGCCGCGCGCCTTATCGGTACCGCCGAGAGGTTGCTCTCGACAGCGCTGCAGGGCGTCTACCAGTCCCACCAGGCGACCGCCACCGCGGTTCAGATCAATAATATTAATCTTATCCGCGGCATGCTCGGCAAGCCCGGCTGCGGGGTCCTGCAGATGAACGGACAGCCCACCGCCCAGAACACCCGCGAGACCGGCTGCGACGGCAGCATGCCGGGCTTCAGGAACTGGCAGAACGATGCCCACATGGAGGATCTCGCCTGGGTCTGGAACGTCGACCCTCTAACCGTCCCACACTACTCCGAGCCAACTCACTGCATGCAGATCTTCCGCTACGCGGAGCAAGGGAGCATAAAGTTCCTCTGGATCAGCTGCACCAACCCGGCGGTCTCCCTGCCCGAGCTCCATCGTATACGCTCCATCCTTGCACAGGAGCGCCTCTTCGTCGTCGTGCAGGACATCTTTCTGACCGAGACGGCGCAGCTGGCCGACGTCGTGCTACCGGCAGCCTCGTGGGGTGAGAAGTTGGGGACCTTCACCAACGCCGACCGGACGGTCCACATCTCGGAGAAGGCGGTCGAGCCTCCGGGGGAGGCAAAGGCCGACCTCGACATCTTCCTCGACTACGCGAGGCGCATGGGCTTTAAGGACAAAGATGGTCAGCCTCTCATAAAGTGGCACGATCCCGAGTCGACCTTTGAGGCGTGGAAGGAGTGCTCGCGCGGCAGGCCCTGCGACTACACCGGCATCACCTACGAGAAGCTAAGGGGCAGCTCGGGGATACAGTGGCCGTGCAACGAGGAGCACCCCGAAGGAACTGAGCGCCTCTATACTGATGGAGAATTCTGGGCTAAGCCCGACTACTGCCAGGACTACGGGAAGGACCTCCTCACCGGCGCCTTCATGGAGCCGACCGAGTACCAGGCCATGAATCCGTTCGGGAAGGCGATCATCAAGGCGGAGACCTACACTCCGCCTCATGAGGTCCCCAGAGAGGAGTATCCCTTCCTGCTCACGACGGGCCGGACGATCTACCAGTTCCACACGCGCACAAAGACGGCCCGCGCGCCGCAGCTTCAGGAGGCGGCTCCGGAGGTCTGGGCGGAGCTATCCGTCCCCGACGCCGACGGGCTTGGGATCGGGGAGGGAGACCTCGTCGAGGTGGCCTCGCCGCGCGGGGCCGTGCGGGCAAGGGCCAGGATCAGCGGCATCCGCGAGGGTGTGGTCTTCTTGCCGTTTCACTACGGCTACTGGGATCAACCGGAGGGCGATTCCCCGGACGGGAGCCCGCGAGCGGCCAACGAGATCACGCTTACCGACTGGGACCCGGCCTCCAAGCAGCCAATCTACAAGACGGCGGCGGTGCGGGTGACGAAGGTAGAAGCGGCAAACGGCAACGTCGCGCCGGCCCCGACGAACACCGCGTCGGCCCCCGTCCGTGACATCGGCGTGCGGACGGCCGGGGGTGCTGCGGCCGAGGTCAGCGAGACCATAGGGGGAGGAGTTAGCAGGCGATGAAGATAGGACTGGCGATCCAGCAGGTGCGCTCGGCCGAGAGCGACCTCGCCGATGAGCTCTACAAAGTCGGCGAGCGTCACAAAACCGACCAGGAGATCTACCACCTCACCAAGAAGCTGGCGAAGATGTCCCGGGATCACATCGAGGAGCTGGACCGCTACAGCGACCGCTATCGGGTCTCTGCCGCTCCCGGCGGTAGCGAGGAGGAAGGCGGTGCGCCGGGTCTGCTTGGCTCGCTGCGGGAGAAGGGGTCGGGGCTGCTCGACTCGGTGCGAGAGGAGGGGTCTAACCTGCTCGACCCGGTGCGGGAGAAGGGGTCGGAGATGATGGGGCGCCGCCCAGAGTCGGGGCTGCTGCTCCTGCGCGACCTGCGCCAGCTCTCCAGCCTGGCCTCGGACGTCTCCATTAACTGGGTCATCCTCGGCCAGGGGGCTCAGGCGGCCAGGGACCATGAGCTGCTGCAGACAGTCAGGGAGTGCCACGCCCAGAACCTGCGCCAGATGAAGTGGGCCAACACGATGATCAAGCAGATCTCGCCCCAGGTGCTGATGAGCTGACGGCGAGCGCCTAGAGCAGGCCAGGAGCCCGGGTGCCCGCATCATGGTTCTTCGTCGGGGGCTGGGAGGGCAAAACCCTAAGAGCGTGTTTTGAAGGTTCACGCTCCCCCCACGCCAGCCGCTTCAGGATCAGGCGGACCATGGCCATCTCCATGAAAGTCTCGCTGCTCTGGACCATTCGCTCGTAGTCTTTGCTCAAACGGCGGTTCCGCGTTAACCATCCAAATGTCCGCTCCACGATCCATCTGTGAGGCAGGACGGCGAAGCCTTCGGTATCCGCACTCCGCTTGACGATCTCCAGTTCCCATTCGCCCCGCTCTTTACACCACCTGGCCAACTTCTCTCCCGTGTAGGCCCCATCCGCCCAGATCTTCTTCAAACGGGGCAAAAGTGACTTTAGCTCGGCCAAAAGGCACTGTGCCCCGACCCTATCTTGTACGTCGGCCGAGGTGACGTAAATCGAGAGCGGAAGACCCAAGGTGTCCACCAGAAGGTGCCGCTTGCGCCCTTTGACGTTCTTGTGGGCATCGTAGCCGCTTGGGTGGGCCGATTCTTCGACAGTCTTGACGCTTTGGGAGTCCATGATAGCCGCCGTCGGTTGAGGATTCTTGCCTGCTCTCTTCCTCTCGGCCGCATGCAGGACTTTGAGGATGAGGGACCACAACCCGCTCAATCGGAATCTTCTGAAATGGTAGTAAACGGTAGACTAGGGAGGAAAGTCATGGGGCAAGAGCCGCCAAGGACAGCCACTTTTGAGCACGTAGAAGATGGCGTCTAGAACATCACGCAGGGAGTGGGTGCGTGGTCTTCCCCCAGCTTTCGGAGCGGGCAGGTACGAGCGCAAGCAGGTCCACTCGGCATCGGAGAGGTCGGTGGGATACGTCCTTTTCATACGAGAAAGCGTACAAAACCATCCAAACCCTCAGCCTTACAAAACACGCTTTTAGGCTCGCTCACACAGAAGCTTATCTGTGCAAGGCCTCTCTCGCCATAAGTCACGTTTCCGGCTGGAACCTGGAACACGACGAGCGCGAATGTACGCTCAGGCATCCGAGTCTTCTACGAGCGTCGCCTCGAGGCGAACTCCGTCACCTCCCCCTCCCAGCACGGCGTCAAATTGAACCGCAGGGGTAGGCCTTTCGAAACTACTCTGAGCAACGGCGCAGATACATCACGACCATGCCTAGCAGGATCCAGGCAAGATAGCGCGACAGCCAAGGCTCGCGCACCAGGCGAAAGGGGACCGGCGACACCCCCTCGGCCGCCTCGTGGGTGGGGGACAGGCTCCCTGATCTATGTCCGCAAGGCACCCTGCGCGCCCACAAGAACGTCAGTACGGGCGTAGGCAGAATGCTGATAAGTCAGACTCCGGAAGGCTTGTACGAGTACTTTTTCGAGGAGGTAGGTAAGCCGGCGGGCGGTTAGGCGGGGCCGCTCGTTTTCGAGAACCAGCCAGATATGAGGAGGATATTGGAGGTCGCGGCCGAGCACGGCATCGAAATACCAGTACCCTCACACAGTGTAGTCGAGCGTGAACTCGACCGGTTGCGAGTAGGCCCTCCCCATTCCTACTCGCCTATCGAGCGAAACGGGTATGAGCCACACACATAATCCATGGGCTTTTGATACCAATCTGATACCACTGGGAACGCAATACGGTGCAACACGCGGCAAGCTAGAGAAGAGAAAACCGCTTAGATATGCGGTTTTTGCAATCCCGGGCAAACCCGTGCGACGCCCTACTTATCACTCGTAATGAGCAGGTCAGCGGTTCGAGTCCGCTCGTCGGCTCTTCCGAATTCCGTATAGATAAGCGGGACTCTCCCTTTGAAGTAAAGTCCCCGGACGGTGTGCCGGGGACCCTTGTATCCAGTGCGTATCCAGTACCTCCCAAAGCTACCCCAAAGCCTCGTCCATCGCGCTCGCAGTGCGCTTCGCCGAAGAGTCGTAATGGTGCGTGTAACGCTGCAAGGTGAAGGACGCCGTAGCGTGCCCGGCGAGGGCTTAGAGGTCCCTTATGGGCTCCCCATGAGCGGCGAGAAGAGATAAGCAAGAGTGCCTGAGATCGTGGAACCGGGGGAGGCCCGCACGCTCCAACAGCGGCTTATAGTAGCGGTTGACAACGTTCTGTGCGTCGAGGGGTCCGCCGTACTTCGAGACGAACACGAGGTCGTTATCCTGCCAGTAGGAGCCTGCCCCTAGCTTCTGTCCCACCTCGACTCCGAAGAGGCGGGGGGGCTGCTGGGGCATGCGCGGCGGGAGCAAAATCTCCTTCCTCGCGGACACGGTGGTCGAGGAAATTCTTGGCGACCACTGCGTGGAGGGCGTACGCGTAAGGGATGCGAGGACCGTCGAGGGGCGAGTCCTACCGTGGATGGACTCTTCTTGGCCGTAGGCTACGAGTCCCACCTAGGGCCCTTCGCAGGCCTCCTGGAGACGTACGGGCGCGGCTACGTCGTCCTGAAGTAAGGCACCATGACCAGGGTGCTCGGCGTGTTCGCAGCGGGGGAGGTGGCCGACGGGCGCTACCGGCAGACCGCCACGGCGGTGGGCGACGGCTACCGGGCGGCCGTGAACGCCCAGAAGTGGTTAGAGAAGCAGGACGAGGAGGCCGCGGGGCGTCGTCGGGCTCCGTAGGACGTAGGGTATTTGCGGACTTCGAATCTACTCCCGTTACCCCCGGTACAACTGCCTATGTCCCCCTTCACTGGGGTACCGGGGGTACCAAAGGGTTGTTCCTCCCCGCGCCCAAGGAGAGGGGGGCCTCGTTGAGGTGGCGGTAGAGCGTCGTGTTGGAGACCTCCAATGACTGGCAGACCTCACCCACGTAGACGTCACGGTCTTTCAGTCGCCCTACCCGATCCGGCTACTTCTCGTCCGTCTTCGCTAGCCGCCCCCGCTTTTCCCCTCACCGGGGAGGGTAGTCCCGATGCACCATCTCCAGCTTCCTCGCAGCATCCGCCAACTCTTTCTGGGCCTCGGAGATCTTCGCCTCGAACACCAGGCGCGACTCGCTGGAGGAACCTTCGGCCTCCCCTATGGCCCTCGATGCTTTGGCGACGCGGTCGTAGACCTCCATGACGGCCCGGTACTCCTCCGCCCCCAGGACCACCCCGACGCGCTCGCCCGAGTCGTCCGTTAAGTAGCGCGCTTCCATTCCTGCCTCCCCCATAGACTCTCGGTACCCCCCGGATACCGCGCCATTCTCCCGAAACC
>JADDPR010000039.1 GCA_016781775.1 Rubrobacter sp.
CGAACCGAAGCGGTCAGGGTAGCCGTCCGCCGCGGCCTCATTCGGCTTCAGGCCTAGAAACCCGTACCCCCGTACAGGGAAGAGACCGTCCTTCCGCACGATGCCCTGGATCTCCCCCCGATCCATCCTTCAGGCATAAGCCACGGAAGGAGATCTCAAAATGATCGGACAGGAACCTCGCACGGCACTGATTACCGGCGCCTCCCGCGGGCTCGGGCTCGCTCTCGCCCGCGCCCTCGCGAGGGACGGTTGGACCCTGATCGTGGACGCCCGCGGCGGAGAAGCCCTCGAGGACGCCCGCGCCGAGCTTTCGAAGTCGACCGACGTCACCGCCATACCCGGCGACGTGGTCGACGAGGAGCACCGCAAGGCGCTGGCGGACGCCGCGAAGGCTGCGGGCGGCCTCGACGTCCTGGTCAACAACGCGAGCATCCTCGGCCCCAGCCCGCAACCGGAGCTGCTCGAATACCCGCTCGACGTACTCGCCAGGATCTACGCTACCAACGCGTTAGCGCCGCTCGCCCTGATACAGGCCGTCGGGGACGGGCTTAAGCCCGGCGCCCGCATCGTCAACGTGACCAGCGACGCCGCCGTGCAGCCCTACCCGGGTTGGGGAGGGTACGGGTCGAGCAAGGCCGCCCTCGAACAGCTCTCGGCGATACTCGCCGCGGAGAACCCGGAGCTGCGCGTCTACCGGATAGACCCCGGCGACATGCGGACGCAGATGCACCAGGAAGCCTTCCCCGACGAGGACATAAGCGACCGCCCGCTGCCCGAGGAGAGCGTGCCGGGCCTGGTCGAGCTGCTGACGGGCGACCTGCCGAGCGGTCGCTACGAAGCACGCTCCCTCACCCACGCAAGCAAAGGATGATCGATAGTGACGCTCCAACCCCTCTTGGGACACGGCATGCGGAACCCCCTGGAGCTCGCACCGCTCGAGTTCGAGCTCCCGCCGGAGCTGGAGGCGGGCGAGCCGCCGGAGGCCCGCGGCCTCTCCCGCGACGAAGTACGCCTGATGGTTTCTTACACGGGAGATGATCGGGTGATCCACGCCCGGTTTCGGGACCTCCCGGACTTCCTCCAGGCCGGAGACTTGCTGGTCATCAACACCAGCGGCACGATGAAGGCGGCCGTGGAGGCCGAGCGCGAGGACGGTACGGCGCTCGAGCTGCACCTCTCGACCCGCCTGCCGGCGGACCTGTGGACCGTCGAGCTTCGCCTGCCCGCCGGGAGCGCCACCGAACCCTTCCGCCGCGCGGCGCCCGGGGAGACCTTACGCCTGCCGGACGGAGGCGCGGCTACCCTGCACAGGCCCTACCGTGACGATAGCTCCCGGCTCTGGATCTCGACCCTGAACCTGCCCCAACCGCTCGATGGGTACCTCGACCGGCACGGCTTCCCGATCCGCTACGGATACGTGCGGGAGACCTGGCCCGCAAGCTGCTACCAGACGGTCTACGCCACCGAGACGGGCAGCGCCGAGATGCCCTCCGCAGGACGGGCCTTCACGCCGGAACTGATAACGCGCCTCGTGGCCCGCGGCGTGGGGGTAGCCCCCCTGATCCTGCACACCGGCGTCGGCAGCCTCGAAAACCACGAGCCGCCCTACGAGGAGTTCTACCGGGTACCGCCCACGACGGCGCGCTCGATAAACGTCGCGCACGCGCACGGCAGAAGGGTCGTGGCGGTCGGCACCACGGCCGTGCGGGCGCTCGAAACCGTAACCGACCCCGACGGCACCGTGCACCCCGGCGAGGGATGGACGGGCCTGATCGTAACCCCGCGTCGTGGAATCCGATCGGTCGACGCGATGCTTACCGGGCTGCACGAGCCGCGCTCCAGCCACCTCGCGATGCTGGAGGCGCTCGCCGAGCGCGAACACCTCGAGCTCGCCTACACGGAAGCCCTGCGCGAGGAGTACCTCTGGCACGAGTTCGGCGATCTGCACTTGATCCTGCCCTGATGAAGCCCGCATCGTTCGAATCCGGCCGAAAGCGGAAATGGGTGAGGTACGAGCCGCTGGGCCGCCCGGGGCCGCGGGTCTCCGAGCTCTGCCTCGGAGCCAGAATCCCCGACGTCGCCGAGGCGGGGGGCAACTTCGTCGACACCGCCAACCGCTACGCGGGCGCCCATGGCCCGAGCGCTGGGCCTGCCGGCAACGACGTGGGCTATGTCCAGGCCAGGGCCGCCGCGAAGCGCCGGGCCGCGAGCCGGGGGAGGAGGACGAAGCATGAACGCGTTCCAGGAAGCGCACATCGAAGACCGAAGTGTCAATGCACCACGTTGCCTTACGCGACGACCATGACCCAAGATCGGAGGTTCCCGACCGTGCCCTTCACCGAAGCCGAACGCGATTACCTGACTACGCAGCCCCTGGGGCGACTCGCTACCGTGACGCCCGATGGTGCTCCGCAGAACACCCCCGTCTCCTTCCGCCACAACATCGAGGCTGGCACCATCGACATCGGCGGGTTGAAGATGGGCGCTAGCAGGAAGTTTCGCAACGTCCAAGCCGACGGTCGAGTCTCCTTCATCGTGGACGATATCGCCTCGCTCGACCCGTGGCGCGCCCGGGGCATCGAGATCCGTGGCCAAGCGGAGGCGCTTGTGGACCAGGTCCCACACGTACCTTCTCTCAGCAACGAGATCATACGCATCCACCCGCGGCGCATCATCTCCTGGGGGATAGACCCCGCAACCGAAGGCATGCACAAGCGCAACGTCGAGCCGGACGGGAGGGTCAGGTCATGACCACGGTGGTCGCGTCTCGGCCCACGATCGGTGCAGCGTCCCCTCGCCAACGGCTCCTTACGCCAGAGAAAGGAAGTAGCCGCGGCAACCGTGGTCTTCTTCGAAGAGTAAGGCGGTCCGGAGGTCCTCCACCCCATCGAGGTCCCCGGGCCCGGTCAGGCATGCACCCGGGTTAGGGCCGCGGGGGTGCAGCCGTTCGACTGCCTCCGCTTGATCCTTCGAGGTAGGCCGCGCTGCGGTGGGGCGTGGGTCATCGAGCCTGGTTCCCGGGTATAGAGGAGGCGAAGAGTTTGTAGAACATTCGAGAAGATCGGAGGCTACGCTTCGTGGCACGAGTGTGCGTGTTCGACGTGAACGAGACTATGCTGGACATGGGGCGTTGGATCCCCACTTCGAGCGGGTCTTCGGCGACGCCTCGGCGAGGCCGGCGTGGTTCGACCGGTTCCTCCAACTCTGGCTCACCGAGATGGTGACCGGCTCCTACCAACCCTTCGGGCAGATCGCCGGGCTCGCCCTCCAGATGCTGGCCGGGGAGAGGGGCGTGGAGCTCTCCGACGACGACAGGCAGGCCATCGTCGGTGGCATCGCCGAGCTGCCGCCGCACCCGGAGGTCGAGGAGGGTCTGAACACCCTGCGCGACGCCGGTTTCCGGCTCGCCACCCTGACCAACTCGGCCGCACGGGTCGGCGATGCGCAGATAGACAATTCCGGTCTGCACGAGTACTTCGAGCAGACCCTCTCCGCGGACACCGTAGGACGCTTGAAGCCGGCCCCCGAGCCGTACCGAATGGCCGCGGAGAGCCTCGGCGTGGAGGTGGGCGAGATCCGGCTCGTCGCGGCCCACGGCTGGGACGTCGTCGGCGCCATGAGGGCCGGATGCGCCGCCGCCTTCGTGGCTCGGCCCGGCAAGGCGCTCTTCCCGATCGCGCCGCCGCCGGACGTCGTCGGCGCGGACCTGCGCGAGGTGGCGGACGGGATCATCGCCGCCGAGGGAGGGGGGTAGACCGTTGGATACCCGTTTCGCCGAGGCCGGGGGCGTCAGGATGCGCTGGGAGGAGGCAGGCGAGGGGACGCCCGTCGTCTTCGTGCACGGCATCCCGACGAGCCCACGCCTCTGGCGGCACGTCGTCCCCAAGGTCGGAGGCGCCCGGTCGATGGCCTGGGAGATGGTGGGCTACGGGGCCTCGATCCCCGAGGGTCGGGACCGGGACATCTCCGTCGCGAGGCAGGCGGGGTACCTGGCCGACTGGATGCGCGAGGTTGGGCTCGGGGACGGGGCCGTCGTCGTCGGGCACGACCTCGGTGGGGGCGTGGCGCAGATTCTGACCGTACGCAACCCCGAGCTCGTCCGGGGCCTCGTCCTGACGAACTGCATAAGCTACGACTCCTGGCCCGTTGCGCCGGTCAGGGCCATAAGGGCGGCGGGCCCCTTGCTCGGGCGGATGCCGCTCTCGGCCTTCCGGCGCTTCTACGCCGCGTTCCTCCGGGGCGGCCACGACGACCGGGGGCGCTGGAGAGAATCCGTCTCCGAGCACCTGCCGTTCTACGAGGGCGCGGGGGGCGCGGAAGCACTCGTCAGGCAGGCCCGCTCCCTCGACGTCCGGGACACTCTGGACGTTTCCGACGAGATACCGCGCCTCGGCGTGCCGGCGCGCCTCGTCTGGGGGGCGGCGGACAGGTTCCTGCATATAGGCTACGGTTACCGGCTCGCCTACGAGCTCGGGGGCTCCATACAGCGGATCGAGGGCGGGATGCACTTCGTCCCCGAGGATCACCCCGACGAGATCGCGACGGCCGTCAACGGGCTCCTGGAAGAAGCTGGGTAGGCTGCGTCCGGAGGTCCTCGAACGACGGAGCCCGACCGAGCAACGAATCAGCAGAAGAGCAAGTTTTGGGGCAGGCAGACGACGGGCGCAGGGTCGAGGAGATGACCAGGGTAGTCTTGAGACCGCTGGCGAGCCCGCTGCCCATGGCGTTCTTCGCGTTCGGGGTAGGGCCGGTCCTGCAGAGCGCGTTTCAGTTCGGTGTGGTTCCCCAGGAGGAGGGCCGACACCTCGCCCTCCCCTACGGCGCCTTCGTGTTCCCGCTTAAAGGCCGAAGAGGACGAGGAACAGGAAGCCGACCGCGACCGCGACGAGGTGCCCGAGGACGGCGTTGCGGGGGCTCGCCTGCTCGGTCAAGGGTTGCCGGAAGAAGGTGAACCGTGGGCGAGAGGCTCGGGAACAGCACCGGCTGCTTCGAGAAGTAGGCGACGAGACCGACGCTAAAGACGGCCAAAAATCCGCAAAAGAGCATGTAGAGGGACTCTCCTCGCGCCGTAGCGGTCGAGGAGAATCCGGTGCAGATCAGTGCTGTGAGGACTGGCCATGATCTTGGGCCTCCCAACTAGGGTACTTCACGCCGGTCTACCTCGCTCCCTCACCGCTCGGACGACGGGGCGGCACAGAGGTACACCGAACGCCCGGCCAATGAGCCAGCGACCATCGCGAGGATCATGACGCCATGGGTGCGGGTGACCATCTTTCGGGGCATCCGCGAGAGCACGAAGCTCGCGATAAAGGTCGTCGCGCCCGCGGCGAGGGTAAGACGACCTCGAGAGCGACACCGCCCACTCCTCCCCAGTCCCTGCTCGGATGTTCCGCGAGTCCTCGCTCTTACCCTTCCCGAGCCGCCCCGCCGCCGGAGTAGCGACAGAGTCCCGAACGCCGCGTTCACGTCGATCGCCTCTGAACGGGCGAGGTCCACCCCGAGGACGGCCTCGTCGCCCCCGGCCTGAGCGTCCCCGCCGGTTTGCCCGGACGCGGCGGTGAGCAAAGAGCAAGCGTTTGGTGCCCTCGGGGCTCCTGCGGATCAAGGCGACGGGTGCCGGCGGGCGGCGAAGCTGAAGCGGGAGGAGCGGGCGGCCTCGGGCCCGTCGAGAAGGGCCTTTATGAGCGACACGTCCAGCAGCGTATCCGGGTTGAGGCGGAAGCGGAACACGGCGAGGATGGCGCGGAGTTCACCGATACGCTGCTCGTCGACGCCCCTTTCGACGACTTCGCTCCTGCTCGGCAGCGGCAGCCCGAGCGCGTGATGGCGCGCGGCTTCGAGCAGGTCGTGCTTGCGCTCCTGGTAGGCGGGAGTACCCACGAGGGGGTTCATGCGCTCCCAGGCGACCTTGAGGAACTCCGGCCATCTCGCGATCCCGCGGTAGTAGCTCGCCACGTCCGGGTGGCCGTGGCGCTCCCGGATCTCCTCGAAGATTTCCTCCGGCGCCTGGCTCGCCTCGTCGGGGCCCACCGGCGCAACGCTCGTCGTCCCCTCCGCCAAGCCCGGCCGGACGCCAGCGGCTTCTTCGGGGCCGTCCGCGGCGCCCTTCTCGCCGCCCAGACCCTCGTCGAAGGCGCTCGAGACGAGCAGGAGCTTGGGCAGGACGTAGTGGATCGTGTCGGTGAAGGCGCGTATTTGCGAGAGATCCCCCAGGGACGCCCAGTCCGTGGAATCGGAGACGGGCTCCACCAGCGACTGCGACCGCAGGGCGTCCGCCGCTCCCTCGAAGCGGGGCGCAAGAAGGTGAGGTTCTACCCTGTCCCAGGCGAGGGAGAGGTAGGGCGGGTAGTTCGCCAGCGAGCGGAAGAGGAAGTTGACGACCGGGACCCGCAGGTGCGTCCGCGTCCGCTCATAGACGGAGCCCACCTCCTTGCCAGCCTCCTCCGGCATCACCTCGCCGAGACGCGGAATCAGGCTTAGCCCCCGCTCGATGTCCTCCGCCCTCTCGAAAAACAATGTACTCCGCCTCCTCCTGGCTCTCCGGTTCTGTTCGCCCAGTTTACTGGCTGCATTGGCGCAGGAGGA
>JADDPR010000421.1 GCA_016781775.1 Rubrobacter sp.
CCACCTCCTCCAGCTCCCCCGCTACCCCCCTCAGGCCCGCGAGCACCACGAGTGCTACGAACGGCACCTCCTTCCAAACGTAGGTCAGGATGATGCCGACGGAGTACCTGTCGTAGAGGAGGGCCGGAAACTCCGCGGGCTCCCCTATGAGGCCCAAAGAGGCGGCGAGGCGCGCCCCGAGGCCCGTCTGCGAGACGACGAGGGCCATGCCGACGGCGGCGACGAGGTGGGGGATCGTGATCGGGACCTGAAACACTACTGAGCTTATCCTCCCCGAGCTTCGCCTGAGCGCGAGCGCCGCGAGCACGGCGAGGACGGTCGCCACGATGGTCGAAACCCCTGCCACGTAGAAAGTGAGGAGGAGCGAGTCGAGAAACTGCCGGCTGCCGAGCACCTCGCGGTAGGCGTCGAGGTCCATCTCCGTCATGCCTATCGCCGGGAAGTAGCCTAGGGACTGCAGAAGCGCGGCGTAGAGCCCGCCGGCGAAGAGGCCGCCGAGGACGAGCAGGGCCGGGGCGAGGAGCAGCGCGATCTTGAGCCGGGCGAGGACGCCGCCTACCACCGGCCCCTACCTCTGCAGGACGTTCTCGACCCAGCCGTCCTGGATCTCGAGCAGCCAGTCCGTGCGGGCCTCGGGGAGGCGGTTCGCCTGCAACTCCCCCAGCGGGATCGTGGTCCCTCCCGGCTCCCCCTCGAACTCCCGGCGCACATCCTCGGGAAGCCTGTCGAGGGCCAGGGTGGTCAGGCCCCCGACGGCGTGGGTCCGCTGCATCTCGAGCTGGGCCTCCGGGCTCTGGAGGAAGTTCGCCACCACCCGGGCGCCCCCGTTGTTCGGCGCGTTGAAGGGGATGGCGACGTAGTTGGTGTTGCTCAGGGTGCCGTCCTCGAGGAGGTAGGTGCGGGTCGTCTCGGGGAAGATGCCCTTCTCGACCTGGCGCTCGGCGGAGTAGGGGTTGTAGCTCATCGTCAGGTCGACCTCGCCGTTCCCGTAGAGCTCGTCGAGGGCGGTGGAGGTCTCGGGGTAGGTCTCGCCCCCGCGCCACAGGTTCGGCTCCATCCCGTTCATGAGGTCGTAGAGCTTCGGGGCTTGTTCGCGGAAGAGCCCTTCGTCGAACTCCCCCTGGTAGGGCTCGATCTGGTCGGTCACGTCGTAGAAGGCCTGCTCGACGAAGGCGTTGCCGGTGAAGTCCGGCGGGGCGGGGTAGGTGAAGCGGCCGGGGTTCTCCTCGGCGAACGCCCGCAGCTCGTCCATGTTCTTTGGCGGGTCCTCGACCTTCGCCGAATCGTAGACCATCACGAACTGGGCCTGGCTCCAGGGGGCCTCGTAGCCGTCCACCGGGGTGCCGAAGTCCGTGTTGATCTCCTCGCTCTCCCAGTCGACGTAGCGAGCGTTGGGCAGGTCCTCGGCCCACGGCCCGAACCAGAGCTTCGCCTGGGAGCCGGTAAAGAAGTTCTCGCCGTTGATCCACACGAGGTCGACCGTGCCCTCGTCGTCGCCGGCCTGTTTCTCGTTCAGGAGCTTGTTGACGACCTCGGCCGTGTCCCCTACCGGGGTGCGCTTCAGCGTGATACCGTAGTCCTTTTCGAGGCGCGGGGCGACCCAATCGTCCACGTAGGCGTTCGTCGCGTCGTCGCC
>JADDPR010000553.1 GCA_016781775.1 Rubrobacter sp.
ATCGCGGCTCGTGGGCTCTTCCGCCGCCTTGCGCGTCTGCAGCTCGCGCCTGATTAGCGCGGGGTCACCCTGCTGCTGAAACGTCCGGCCCTCGTTGGCTTTGGGGAGATCGAGCGAGCGGGCCGACCGAGCCGGGGGGGGAGAACTCCAGCCCTGCGAGCAACTTCCTGCCCTCCGCGTCCAACTTTTCCTTGTAGAGGTTGACCTGCTGGTACACCCGGTCCTGAACCGGCACGTAGACCTCGATGGACGGGGTGCTGCCCGGGATCGGGCCTACCGCCACGCCCTTGTACCTCTTCTTGCCGACCGTCACGCTCTGGCGCTTGGCCGGCACGTCGGAGAGCTCGTCGAGCCTGGCCTGGACGGTGGACTTTACCTGACTTGGCTTCATGTCGTACGCAAGCGCCACGCGCACCACCGGCGTCCCGCCGTGCTCCGTCGTTTCCTTCTCATCGGGCTGCCACAGGGTGTAGCCGTAGGTACCGTCGATGGTGTAGCGCTCGCGCTCGAGCCTGAGATCGGCGAGGTGCGAGATCGAGGCTCCGATCTCGTCGCCCAACGTCTTCTTGATCTGCTTTGCGCCCTGGTCGCGCTTCGTCTGCACGCCCGCGCCAGGCACCTCTGCACCGATGACGACCGCCATACAAACCGCTAACAAAAGCAATGCCTTGGTGCGCAAATTTCCCCCTCCGGAAAGTTGAGCTATCTTTGTAATTGTTTATCGGTCAGGAGCCCAAAAAACTTGACTCGCTCCTGCCTCGCCGCAGAACCTGATGGACGATTACGAATTCGAGGAAACGTCCCCGCCCCCGAGGGGCGTCCACGCCCCTATGCCCAAAAACCTGTTACTCGATACCTCCGGCACGCAACGGCCCCCTCTCCGTGGTACGCCATGTTATGAAAGCGTTGTTGCATGAACAGTTTACCAAAGACGTTCCCGCTCTGGAAGTGTTCGTTAACCCAATACGTAGCGCCTGTGCTCTCCTAAACATCAAGATCCAGCGTATACCGACCACTTTCGCGGCCCCGCTCTAGCCGTGCCGCTTCCCGGCCCCGTACCCACCGAGCCCCGCGCGGTGCTTCCGGCTCGGAGCGGTCCCCTCGACCGCTCGCGTGGACGACACGGATAACACGGCGGGCTGCATCCGCACGTAAGCCGGGCGCTGCTCCCATCGTATTCGACAGCGTTCTGGTGCCGCATTTGGTGCTGGCAAATTCATTCTCAAGGTAGGACACATATTTCGCAGCATAAAAACAAAATGTTGTTGTCGTACGGAGAGATCCGGGTCGAGCACGAGGGGTGATTCTGCTCGTGCGGAGGGGCGAGACGGCCTCCCGACCCGAGAAGGGAGGCAGGAGGGCATCTCTGGGAGAGAGGCACGACCGCATCGATCGTGAACGAGGAGAGGGAGCAAGAGAGTGAACGGCGTGATTAATCATAGGGCACTGCAGGTGCTGGCGGCTCTGGCTATATGCGCGGGGTTTATGGTCGGCGTACAAACCGAGGCGAAGGCCGACTATCAGTTCGGTAGCACCGCGTCCACGGGGAAGCAGCACGGTGGTCCGGACTCGAACCGGTACGTACCGGAGTACAACGGCCTCGTTGGCACCTGCTACGACGCGCAGGTCGGTCGCGACAGCTACTACTACGACTACCGGGCCTACTACGGGCCTCTAGTCCACTACATCTACTACGACACCTGCGAGATGGGTCGTCTCGGCGCCACCTCCGCCGGTTGGTCCAGGGTGTACGCGCACGAGCGCGCCCACTCGAGGGGGTTCGCGCACTACGAAGGGGCGCCCTACTACAACGCGTCCTACTACCCCAAGGTCAACCTCTACTAAGCAGTGCAAGGGTTATCCGGACCGAACGACGGGGTGCGACGAACGTGCCCGAAGGAGGATTTATGAAAAAGCTACTGCTTATGTTTGCGCTCGGCGCGATGGCCGTCCTGACGCTCGCTCCGGCGGCCCTCGCCCAGCAAGCAAGCTCCGAAGAAGACGTGTTCGACTGTGCCGACTTCGCGACGCAAACCGGGGCGCAGGCGCTGCTGGCGCCGGAGGATCCCGCGAAGCTCGACAGGGACGGTGACGGTAAGGCGTGCGAGACCGGGCCGGAGGGCAAGGCAGAGGACGGGACCAAGCTGGCCGCCAAGACTGGCGGGGACCTGGACTGCATAGACTTCCCATCCCAGAAAGCCGCCCAGGCCAAGCTGAAGGCCAAACCATCCGATGCGGATGGGCTGGACATGGACAACGACGGTGTGGCCTGCCAGATCGTACCCGTCCCTTACGAGGACGGCGCCAGCGACCGGGCGCCCGTCGCCGCGGCGAAGTCCACCGCCAAGCTCGACTGCTCCGACTTCGAATACCAGCAGGAGGCCCAGATGATCCTGCTGCGCGATGGGAGCGACCCGAACGGGCTGGACGACGACAAGGACGGCTTGGCTTGCGAGAAGGAACTGCCGGGTTTTGCCGCCAACGAAGAAACGATCGAGGTGGAGCAGGTATCGGCCCCGTCGAGCGGCGGTCTCGACCCGTGGCTCCTCCTCGTCGTCGCGGGCGGAATCGCGGGCCCCGGCGCACTGGGGTTCGCCGCGTGGCGGCGCCACCGGTCTTCCGAGGGCTGATCCCCAACCACAAGCAGGCCACGCGCCGCTCCCTACAAGCATTGGTCGGGGCGGCCAGAAACCAAAGAAAAGGGAGAACCATGAGACGACTGACGATCCTTCTCGCGCTCTGCACGACGGCCATACTGGCGCTCTCGCCGGCCGCCCTGGCCCAGCAAGGGGCGGACCTGGACTGCTCGCAGCTCGGAGCCCCGGGCGCGAGCCCCGAAGAAGTGCAAGCACAGGCGCAGGCGACCCTCGACGCCGACCCCAGCGATCCGAACGGGCTCGACTCCGACGGCGACGGCGTCGCGTGCGAGTTCGAAGCGAGCTCGACCGGCGAGGTCTCCTTTGAGGACGGGACGGGCTTCGTCTCGGACGTCGCCGCGCCGGCGCCACAGAGTGGAGACCTGAACTGCGTAGACTTCACCTCTCAGGAAGAGGCGCAGGCGGCCCTCGACGCCGACGTAAACGACCCGAACGATCTGGACGCCGACGGCGACGGCATCGCCTGCAACGAGCTGTTCACGGAGGACCCGCCGCTCACGGCGGAGGAGCCGCAGGCACAGTACCAGGCACCAGAGTCCCCCAGCGTCGAAGTGGCCCCCGTTACCCCGCCGCCGGGCGCCGACAGCCCCGTCTTCCAGCCGACAGAGCCGGACGTGGCCGAGATCGCGCGCCCGGTCTCTCCGGCGCCGGGAACGGATGTGGCCGAGACCGTGGCCCCGATCTCCCCCTCGCCGGAAGTGGCCGCGGATGACACCTCGGCCCCGGTCTCCCCGGCACCGCGGCCGTCTTCTACGCAAAAGGAGTTGCCGGCCACCGGCGGGGCTCTCCTGGTGCCGGCGTTGGCGGCCGGTGCGCTTCTGCTGGGCATCGGTGGCCTGGCGACCGCCGCTCGAAGGAGCCAAACGTAAGCTAGAAACCCCGCGTCATTGGACGGGGGCCAGGTTATCTTCCGGGCTCCCGTCCTTCCGTAGGTTCCCTATGCAGGTCTCGACGCCCGACTCATGGGATCGGTCGCGTCTCGACCACGCATCTCAACTCCCGTGCACGACGGCGGCGGTTGTGGAGGTCCGCGGCGTGACGACGAAATTCGAGGATAAGCAAGGAAGCTTGAGAAGGAGAATGGCTGGTGGATGTACAAGGTAGGGCCCGGACGATGGGCAGGTCTACGTGCGCGATGCTCGCCGCTACGGCGGTGGCTCTGGTGATGATCGGGGCCACCTCCCAGGAGGCGGCCGGAGAGACCGGGGCGTCAAAGCGCACCGGGGACGACGCGGTCGGGGCTTCGGTCTCGCACCCCGCCGGATGGTACGTCGAGCACGAGCGCTACACCTACGACGGCACCTACGGCTACACCCTGTGGCGGCCGGAGGCCGAGGCGACGGAGGACCACGGCGGTACGCCCGCCGCTCGCATCGCCCGGGCCTACGACGTCGAGCCCGGGGGGATCGACGAGAGGGTGCGGGAGAGGATCGCCACCCACCCTGGCTTGAAGCTGGAGCGCCGGGAGGTCTCGGTCGGCGAGCAGGGGCTCGAGGGCGTGGCGGTCGGCCCGATCCCGGGCAGTACGCCCTCCGTCGAGGTCTACACGGAGGATGAGGGCTCCGTTTATCAGGTCAACCTGTACGGCGAGACCCTGGACGCCGAGGACGAGAGGCTGCTCTCCAGCTTGAAGTTCGAGAAGCCCTCGAAGTCGGTCGGCTCGCTCGGGCTCAAGGACGGTAAAAAGTCCGAGTCTCACTACGGCAAGGGCAACGCCCGGCCCTCGAAGAAAGAGCTCGAGGCGCGACGTGCCGCCGCGGCGGGGACGACGGCAGAGGCCACGGTGGACTCGCCGGTCCAGACGGCCGCTGCCCTCTCGGCGTCCTCGGTGCCGGTGTACGGCGAGTATCAGATCGAGGAGGGCTGTTGGAGGTCGGCGAGCACCTTCTTCTACCAGACCCAGCACGGCTCCGGGGCAAACAGGAGCGCCAACGGCATCGCCACCGGCTACTCCATCATCGGCAGGCCCAACTTCTGGGGCCAGTACACGCACGGCTCCATCGGCATGGGCCGCTGCGCCTCGACCTACTACACAAACGACAAGTTCGCCATCGATTATCCCCTCGACCGCGGCGACGTGGTGTACTCGCCCTTCTCCGGCGGGACCGTCGTGTTCGCGGGGCGCAACACCTCCCACGCCAACTACGGGCTGTTCGTGGTGATCAAGGCCAGCAACGGCAAGTACGTGAGCTTGTCCGCTCACCTCAACGGCCTCGCCGCGGGCATCCGTCCGGGCGCCACGGTCAACGCGGACACCGTGATCGGCTACGCCGGGGACACGGGCGCGAGCATCCCCGTCGGAGAGGTACACCTGCACCAGGCCTTCTACCGCTACCCGAACCTCAACGCCGACGGCTCGCCCTACGGCGGCCGGGGGCTACAGGCGATCTACCACCACTACGTCGGCGACGCCGCAGGCACCGGCCCCGGCGTCTACCAGTTCGGCTGGTCGCACACCACGACGCAGCTGACCCAGGGAGACCGAATCAGCAACTAGGCAGCAGGAGGAAGAGGCCGCGGGAGGGGTAGTTTCGCACCCTTCCCGCGGCCTCTTCCTCGACAAGCAATCATGGCCCGAAGCGAAGTAGTCCTCGGCTCCGGACTTACGTACCTACCCCGCGGTTGGGAAGGTTTCGCTCGCCTTGCGTCGCCTGCGGTGCGTGCCCCCGGATGGAGCTACGGGGTGCCGCACGTAGCCCGGTTACGTGGATGCGTGAGACCGGACGAGTGGTGCTGGCGCCCGCCGCATGGTCCGCGTGCGGCGTCAGACCTTGCTCGCCTCCCTAAGCCGCTCGGCGGCTTCGAGCGCCCCGGGCTCCAGGCGGTCGAACTCCTCGACCAGTTCGACGGGGACGGCGTTGCGGAACCGGGCGTAAAGGTAGATCTCCCCGAGGCGTGCCACCCCCGGCTCCCCGGAGACCTCCGCCGCCCTCCGGGCGTACTCCTCCGGCGTTTCGTGTCCTTCGCGGACCACACCGGCTTCCCCGAACGCCGCCGACAACGCCCCGTAGCGGCTGTACAACCGGGCATCGGAGACTTTACAGAGCGCTTCGGGTTCGGCCCGTAGCGCTTTTTGGCGACGTAGCGGCGGCCGTACACGGCGACGAGGGCGGCGCCACCGAGCAGGAGACCCGCGACGACGATGCTGGTCGGGTCGAGGCTCGCCACGCCCCTCATAAGCGAACCGGCGGGCCTGAGGACGGGGCCTAGAACCTCGCCGGCCTTGGAGGCGACGAAAGAGAGGGCCTTGCTCCCCTGGAGGTCGCTCTGCTCGTGGTACTGCCAGGGCGTCGAGTCGAAGCCGGGGGTCGGGTCGAAGGTCGACCAACCGTGGCCGGGGAAGTACACCTCGACTCACGCGTGGGCGTCGGAGGCCTTCACCTCGTAGAGGCCCGTGAACGGGTTGTACTCGCCGGAGACGTAGCCCGTCGCGATGCGCGCGGGGATGCCAAGGGAGCGGGCCATGACGGCCAGGGACGAGCCGAACTGCTCGCAGTAGCCGCGCCCCTCCTCGAAGAGGAAGTACTCGACTGCGTCCATGTTCTCGCGCTGCGGCGGGATCGAGAGGTCGTAAGGGTAGCTGTTCTTGAGGTGCTCGTTGAGGGCGACCACGGCGTCGTAGGGGTTGGTGGCGTCCTTCGTGAGCTCGCGGGCGAGCTCGCGGGTGCGCTCCTGCCCGCTCGCGGGGAGCCTGAGGTACTTGTCCTTTACGGGCTCCGGGTAGTTTGTGCCCGCCATTCGGAGCTCATTCGGGGAGGCGTTGGGGACCTGCGAGATAACGGAGTACGTCGAGCCCTCGGGGATCTCGTAAGGGGCGCGCAGGGAATTGTACGGGTCTACCTTGATCCCGCTGGCCGGGAAGTACAGCGTCT
>JADDPR010000119.1 GCA_016781775.1 Rubrobacter sp.
CGCCCGTGTCAGTATCGTCTCGCCCCTACGGTGCTCTTCGAGTCGCGCCCGTAGAGCCTGGGATGGGTTCTCAAAGGCCGCGCGAACATCGGGGTTTACGCCCGCGTAAGGAGAGGTTTCCGAAACAGTTGGGTCGTTTGTGAAACAGTTGGAACCCTTTTCTCCGTTAACGTCCTTATGGGAGAATTTTTGCCGGTTATGCGGAAAATCGGTTCCAACTGTTTCGGAGCCTCCAACTGTTTCGGGATTGTCCCCACGCGGGGCTGTATCGTCGTCGTAGCTGTCGGGCTCCCACAACCCGATGCCCCGCCAGACCTTCCGGCGCGTCTTTTTGTCCCGGTCTTGCATAAACCCGCGCTCCCGGAGACGCTTACCGAACTTGGTTTGGGTGTCCCCCTCTTCTCCGGCGTTTTGGCACCATCTTAGGTACGCTTGGTAGAGGGGCGTGGCGTCGGCGTGGGCGTTTTCGTGGAGGACGCATTTGTCCTTGATGAACTCCCCGAGAACGTCCATCTCGTCGCGGTAATCCTCAGTCGCGGCCTTAACCTCTTCGGGCTCCCCCAACCCTTCTCTTTGCCAGAGCAAGCAACCTTCGACGGCCCAGGCCAGGATGCCGGGCAGCTCGGCCCTCAACTTCTCGGGCAGCTCCGGGTCTTTTTCCTCGTCGGGTATCGTTACTTCGAAGGGGATGAGTTTTATGCGCCGCCACATGGCGTGGTCGGTGCCGCGAACCTCGGGCCGGTGGTTCGCCACCAGCCACGGTTTGTGAGTCGGCTCAAACTCAAAGAAATCTTGACGCATCTTGCGGGCCCGGATCTTGTCGCCGCCGGTAAGTTGTTTGACCAGTGATTCCGCCAACCGACGCCCGTCTTCGATCTCGACGGCCGCGACGAGCCGGGCGCCCTGCAGGTCGGCCAACTCGGTAGGATGGGCGTTGGCCTTCGCCACAAGAAGCTCTGGCGCCGCTTGCTGTGCGTAGTCCCCAAGAGCCTCCATAAAGGTGTTGATGAACGTGCTTTTTCCGTTCGCCCCCAACCCGAAGAGGAATAGCAAAATTTGCTCGGATACGTCTCCTGTGAGGCTGTACCCGGCGAGTTTCTGCACGAACCTCCGCAGCGCCTCGGAGGGCAACACCCTCCTGAGGAACGCCGCCCAGGTCGGCGCTTCGGCGTCGGGTTCGTAGACCGTCCCCGCGATTTTGGTTATCAGGTCTTCGCGACGGTGCGGTCGAAGCTCTCCGGTACGGAGATCCACGGTGCCGTTCTCGACGTTCAACGCCCATCGGTCGGCGTCGAAGACAACGGGCGTGACCGCGATCGGCCTTTCGCTCCGGGCCAGCGCCAACATTGCCTCTATGCGCGGGCGAGCTTCGGATTTCAGGGCGTGGGCTGCAAGGTTCCTATCCAGGGGCATCCCCCCGCCGGGGTCGGCCTCGTGGTACATCGCCTTCACCGTCGCCTTAGCCCGGCGCTCGGCTTCCCCCGTCTCGTCGGGCGCCCATTTCGTCTCGTCCCACGCTACCCACTGCTGCCACTTCCAGACATAACGCAGATCGGCGCCGTGGGAGGCGGCGAACCGCTCCCCGTTCCCCATGTCGGTAAGGTTGTACGGGATGGACGGCTCCCGGTGTTCCTCCTCCGGCCCTTCTGATGGGGAGTAG
>JADDPR010000001.1 GCA_016781775.1 Rubrobacter sp.
CGACCAGCCCGGCGGGGACGGCGGCCACGACGCCGGCCGCGGCGACGGGTGATTTCGTCAGAGGCGCCACGCTCACCGCCCCGATCGTCACCACCCTCGACGTGAACATCGACCCGCACAAGACGATCAACTCGATCCTCTACGGCGACCTGCTGATCAACATCTTCAACGGCCTCGTGCGCTACGACAAGGACGCGCGCGTCGTGCCGGAGCTGGCGGAGCGGTGGGAGAAATCGCCCGACGGCCTGACCTATACCTTCTATATCCGCAAGGGTGCCAAGTTCGCCACCGGCCGCGAGGTCGTCGCCGACGACTTCATCTACTCCTGGAAGCGCACGCTGGACCCGAAGAAGATCTCGCCGACGGCGCACTTCATGGAGCACATCAAGGGGTACGACGAGTTCACCAAGGGCGACGCCAAGGAGTTGGAAGGGGCCAGGAAGATCGACGACAAGACGATCCAGATCATCCTCAAGAAGCCCTACAACTTCTTCCTGGGCTATCTCGCCATCTACCCCTGGCACATCGTCGACCGCGAGGCCCTCGAGAAATGGAACGGCGGCGACATCAACAGCTCCGAGTGGACCAACCACCAGCCCTACGGGTCCGGCCCCTGGAAGGTCAGCAGGTTCGACCCGGCGCAGGCCCTCGAGCTGGTGCCCAACGAGCACTACTGGGGCGGCAACTCCCCCTCCATCACCAAGATCAACCTGCCGATCCTGCGCGGTCCCACGGCGCCCAATACCGCGCTCAATCTTTACAAGGGCGGCGAGGCGCACGTCGTCAGCAATTTCCCCCTCTCCCTGCTCGATGCCGTCGAGAAGGACTTCCCCAAGGAGGTCCTCCGGATCACGGTCGGCGGCACGCAGTCGCTGGGCTTCGACTTCAAGAAGAAGCCCTTCGACAACGTGCTGGTGCGCCGCGCCTTCGGCATGGCGATCGACCGCGAGGCCTGGGCGAACCAGGTCTGGCGCGGCATCCGCAAGCCGACCACGAGCTTCATCCCGCCGGCGGTGCCCAACTACACCCCGCCCGAGGGCCTGAAGTTCAACGCGGACGAGGCCAAGAAGCTGCTGGCCGCGGCGGGGTTCCCGAACGGGCAGGGCCTGCCGAAGATCACGATCTTCGGCAACACGTCGGAAACGTCGGCCGAGGACGTCAACCGCTGGCGCTGGGTGGCCGATCAGTGGAAGAAGAACCTCGGCGCCGAGGTCGAGGTCGACACCTCGATGACCAGCACGCAGTTGCTCGACGCGCGCAAGAACCAGAAGGGCTTCCAGTGCGAGATCCGCGGCTGGATCAACATCCAGGAGACGCCCGAGTTGCTGAGCGAGGTCTTCCGGACGAACTCGCCCTACATGAAGGACGTCTTCGATTGGGGCACGCCGGTCGAGGCCAAGACGTACAACGGCGTCACCTACGACCCGGCCGCCGACGCCAAGAAGTTCGACGAGCTGGTGAACCAGGCCGACGTCGAGCAGGACCCGCAGAAACGCAACGACCTCTACCGCCAGTGCGAGGAGTTGGTGCTGCGCAATGCCGTCTACGTGCCGCTGGGGAACTTCGTCTCCCTGCAGCTGGTGAAGCCGCAG
>JADDPR010000503.1 GCA_016781775.1 Rubrobacter sp.
AAGTGCCGAGAGAACATGGGAAGGACGTGGGTAGGGTGAAGAACTTCAGGGGTTTCGTGCTCCTCGCGCTCTCGCTGGCGCTCTCGCTGTCGCTCGCCGCTTGCGGCGGCGGTGGTGGCGGAGGCCAGCAGGAAGGGGGCCAGCAGGAGGAGGAGGGGCAGCAGGAAGGAGGCGAGACCCTCACCATCGCTTCGGACATCGCCTATCGGCCGTTCGAGTTCGTCGAGGGCGGTGAGCCGGTCGGCTTCGATCTGGACCTCATGCGCGAGATCGGCAACAGGGTAGACTTCGAGCCGCGCTTCCAGAACACCACCTTCGACGGCATCATCCCCGGCCTCACCTCCGGGACCTTCGAGATGGCGATTTCCGCGATGACCATCACCGAGGAGCGCGAGCAGCAGGTCGACTTCTCCGATCCGTACTTCGACGCCGACCAGTCCCTCCTGGTCCAGGCAGACTCCGAGATCCGCTCCACGGACGACCTCGCCGACGCGACCGTGGGCGTCCAGCTCGGCACCACGGGGGCGATGGAGGCCAACAACCTCGCCGGGGAGAACAAGGTCGGGGACGTAAGGACCTTCGACACCGTGGAGGACGCGTTCACCGCGCTGGAGAACGGGCAGGTAGACGCCGTTCTGAACGATTTCCCCGTCTCCCAGGACAGGGTCTTGCAGAGCGACGGCGCCGTGGAGATCGTGCAGACCATCCCGACCGGCGAGCAGTACGGCATAGCCTTCCCGACCGACTCCCCGCGCGTCGAGGAGGTCAACCGGGCGCTCGCGGAGATCAAGCAGGACGGCACCTACGCAAGGATCTACGAGAAGTGGTTCGGCCGCCAGCCCGAGAGCATCCCGGGTGTGTCCGGGGGGATCACGACCGGTAGCACCATGGGCGGCACCACCATGGGTGGGAGCACCACGAGCGGGAGCAACTAGGCTCCCATGCCGGTGCAGTTCGACCCGGGGGCTTTCTCCCCGGGGCGCATCGTCGAGAACTACCTGGATTTCAGGCTGGCCCTCCAGAACACGGACGCGCTCCTGGAGGCGCTCTTCGCGACGTTGGCGCTGGCGCTGCTGGCGGAGATCCTCGGGATAATCCTCGGGCTCGCGCTCGCGCTCTTGAAGCTCTCCCGCTCGCGCCTTCTGCGCTTCCCGGCCCAGGTCTACGTGGACGTGTTCCGGGGGACGCCGCTTCTGGTGCAGCTCATCATCATCTACTTCACCACGCCCCTCATCGGGATAAGCTTCACGAGCCTGTTCTACGCGGGGCTGGTCGCGCTGACGCTCAACAGTGCCGCCTACGTGGCGGAGATCTTCCGGTCCGGCATAGAAAGCATAGACAAGGGGCAGATGGAGGCCGGGCGCGCCTCCGGCCTCAGCTACACCCAGACGATGCGCCACATCATCGTCCCGCAGGCGTTCCGGCGCACGATCCCACCGCTGACCAACGAGTTCGTCACCCTGGTCAAGGACACGTCCCTGATCTCGGTCATCGGTTTTACCGAGCTTCTGCGCTGGGCGAGGGTGGAGCAGTCGTCGACGTTCAACGGGTCGCCACTGATCGTGGCGGCCCTCATTTATCTCGCGATCTGCCTGCCCCTGATCTACCTCGCCGGCCGCCTGGAACGCCGCCTGAACCGCAGGACGGCGTAACGACCAGGGGCCCGGCCGGAAGAAGGAGGCCGGGCCCGATCCCTACCAGTCCGGGCGCTACTTGTTGCCGAAGAGCTTGTTCCGGGACTCCTCGTCGAGCTCGTTCAAGGAGTACCTCAACTCCTCGCCGACCTTGAGGCCGCGCTCAACCGCCGGGCGGGCGCTTACGGCATCGAACCAGCGCTTGAGGTTCGGGAAGTCGTTCAGGTCCTGGCCCTGGTTTTCGTGGGGGACTACCCAACCGTAGACCGCGATGTCCACGATCGTGTACTCGTCGCCCGCGAAGTACTCGGCCTCGGCGAGGTGACGGTCCATCACGCCGTAGAGGCGGGCGGCCTCGTTGGTGTAGCGGTCGACGGCGTAGGGGATGGTCTCGGGGGCGTACTGGCGGAAGTGGTGGGCCTGGCCGAGCATCGGGCCTACCCCGCCCATCTGGAACATCAGCCACTGCATCGCCTCGTACCTCTCGCGCGGCTCGGTCGGGAAGAGCTTGCCGGTCTTCTCGGCGAGGTAGAGCAGGATGGCCCCGGACTCGAAGAGGCTTATGGGCTGACCGTCCGGCCCCTCCGGGTCGACGATGGCGGGCATCTTGTTGTTCGGGCTTATCCTCAGAAACTCCGGCTGAAACTGGTCGCCCTCGCCGATGTTCACCGGCACGATGTTATACGGCAGCCCCAGCTCCTCGAGCGCTATGCTGATCTTCCAGCCGTTGGGGGTGGGCCAGTAGTAGAGGTCTATCTTCTCGGGCATTCGTCCTCCAGACTCCATACGTATACGTCGCGCCACATTGTATCGGGCCGCATCGCGACGACTGTGGATACGGCCCGGCGCCTAAAGTCGGTATGCGAGCGGCTGGCCCGGTTCGGCGGCAACTCGTCCGCTCCGCACCCCGGGCGCAACCGGAAGCTCCTCGCCGACGGCACCCCCGAGCAGGCTACGGCCGACCGGCGCACCATCGAGAAGTGGGAGCGGGCAAACGGCACGCCGGACATAAAAGGCGCGGCGGACGAGGCCCGGGCGAAGCTACTGATGTGGAGGTAGTAACGTCCTACCCGGCAGGGATAATGAGGTCTCACCCCGGGACGCGAGAGGGGGCCCGGCGATAAGGCCGGGCCCCCTCTCGTGGTGCGTCGGGGTTTCTGTTAGCGGTAGATCCTGCGGGCGATCAGTCCCCCGGCCATGAGCAGCGCGCCCAACGCTGCCGCCACGGTAACGCCACCGGTGGCGGGGAGGACCCTGGTCCCCGCGTCCGCGCCGCCCAGGGTCGTCCGGCCGTCCTTGTCGCTGTTGGTGTCGCCGCTCACCACGGGGGCGCCGCCGTCGCCGTCGAAGGAGAAGCTGGCCGAGAAGGTCTTGTCCTCGTCGAACGTCACCACGCCGAAGTCCTTGACCACGGTATTCTCGCCTTCAGGGGAAGTGTAGTCGAGGACGACCGGCAACTCGGCGCCACGCTCGGCGAAGCACTCGAGCGCGTACACCCCGTCGCCGTCCTCGTCCAGGAGCGGGCCCACGCACGCCTCATCGAAGGCCGTTCCGCGCGGCGTGCCCACAAAGCCCTGGAAGAGCCCCCCCGCCGGAACCTCGCCCTCCACGGTCAGCTCGAACGTCGCCGCGACGGGGTCGACGGGCCCGCGGGCGGGCTCCACCCGGGTGACCTCGAAGAGGGGCGGGCCGCCCTCGACCTGGCCGTTCTCGTACCCGGGCACGGAGGCGCCGAAGACCGTGACGCGCTGGCCCACGTAGGCGTCGAGGTCCACGACCTCGCTCTCCAGGGCGTACAGATCGCCCCCCACCTCGTCGGTCATGGAGTGGGTGCCGTACATGTAGCTTGTCACCTCCGGCTTCTCGATCACGCCCGTCAACTGGGGCTCCGACTCGGCCGAGGCCGGGAGCGCCATCCCCATCATCATCGCCAGCATCGCCACCAGTACCGCCAACCTCTTCGCCATCTCCATCGCCTCCTTCTCTTTCCGCCCTTCGCGCCTCCTCGGGCGCCCTTCACCACCACTATGGCCAGGCTCGGTAACAGTTTGGTTACGAAACGGGGCGCTTTTTCGCAACTACCGCGACAATCATCCTTTCGGTGGATGCCCTTCGGACGTTCGGACGATGGGAGTCCTCGAGTGGCCCAGTTCCTGCGGACGCCGGGAGGGCCAGGCTAATGGGCGAGCCCATGGACGAAGAGAGACGGCGAGATTCTGGGGAGGTGGCGCCGGTCGCAAGGTATCAGGCGCGACGTGATTGCCCAACGAGCCGGAGAGGTACGAGCGAAGCTGCTAGATGTGCGGCGGTAACCGTGCGTTGCGCCCCGGGGCGCGTAGGTCGCGGCTACTCGAGGCCGTGCAGGCCGGCGAGGGCCACCCGCTCTACGCTGGGGAGGGCGGAGATCTCGCCGAGCGCTGCTTTGGCGCCGTGGTCCGGGGACAGGCGCACCCGGATGGTGTAGCGCGCCCGGCTCCCCTCCATCTCCGCATCCAGGGTCCTGACCCGGATGCCGTGGCGTTCCAGCGCCCCCATCGCCCGCGGCAAGCCCTCTCCGCCGTCCCCGAAGTCGATCTCAAGGACCGCGAAGTCCGTCCGCAAGCGCGGCATGACGAGCCGCTGGAACTTCCTCAGGACGAACAGGGTGAGGAAGACGACCACGGCGGTGAGGGCGGCGCCGAAGAGGTACCCGGCGCCGACGGCCATCCCGATCGCAGCCACGGTCCACAAGGTCGCGGCGGTCGTGACCCCCCGAACGTCCCTGCCGTGGCGGAGGATGGCTCCGGCCCCCAAAAACCCCACGCCGCTGACGATCTGCGCGGCGATTCTCGTCGGGTCGAAGCCCGCGCTGCCTTCGGCCCCGGCTTGCCCGGGTGCCGACCTGAACTCCTCGAAGCCGTAGGCCGAGACGAGGGTGAAGAGCGCGGCGCCCACGCCGAGGATGATGTGCGTCCTCAGGCCCGCCGCCTGGTCGCGCGCCTCGCGCTCGAAGCCGATCAGGCCGCACAAGGCAACCGCGATGAGCAGCCGGACCGCCACTTCGCCGTAGGAGATTGTCCCTCCCGTCACGGGCTTACTCTACACGCCGATCGCCGGCGGCACAACAACCTGACGTGGGGTCTCTGACAGCGGTTCTCACGATGGTTGAGCGCCGAGCGGGTAGCCGCAGTGGCCGAACCATCCTCTCGCGTCCCGCGCCGTCACCGCGTCGAGCGCCCGGCCGATCGCCTCGACGAGCAGCGACCCTCGGGCTCGCGCCGCGGCCTTCCGAAGCCGCGCCTTGAGCTTCGAGAAGGCCTCCTCGACCGACGAGAACTCCTGCGAGTAGGGCGGCAGGAACAGCGGCTCGCAGCCCCGCCCGTCGACCAGCTCCCTCACCCGGTCCCCCTTGTGGGCCGGGAGGTTCTCCAGGACCGCCACCTGCCCCGGCCGGAGCGAGGGCAAGAGCGCCCGCTCCACGTAGGCCTCGAAGACGGGCCTCGTGCTCGCCCCCTCCACCGCCAGGCATGGGCCCGTCCCCTGCGCGCCCATGCTCGCGAGCAAGGTCGTGTTCTTCCCGCGGTTTCGGGGCACCTTGCCGTAGGCCCTCTCGCCCTTCGGGGCCCCGGCCCCGAGGCGCGTCGTGGAGGTGCGCGTCCCGCACTCGTCCACGAAGACGAGGCGCTCGGGATCTATCTGGCGCCCCCCTCCGCCAGCGCGCCCTCTCCTCCTCGTCGCGCTCGGAGGCGGGGAGGGGCTTTTTTTGAGCGACAGCCCCAGGCGCGCGAAGGCGCGGCTCATCGTGGCCGTGGAGACCCGCACGCCGCTTTCCTCCTCGAAGAGCACTGCGAGCTCTTCGAGCGTGAGGTCGGGGTTGGCCCTCGCCTGGGCGGGCAGCGCCGCCTCTAGCGCCGCGCCCTTCCTGGCCGAAGGCCCGGGCGCCGGTCTGGGCTGGACGCCGCCGGTCTCCCGGCGCAGCCTCAGGTAACGCCGTATGGTGGGCGCCGACGCGCCGAAGAGGCGCACGATCCCCTTGCGGGGCATCCCGCGGTCGCAGGCGGCGAGCACCCTCAGCCTCAGGTCCTTCGAGTACGGTTTCATGCCGGGAGTCTTCCACCCGCTTGAGCCTTATGCAATCCGCTGTAAGGGGCGCGGGGCCAGGGCCCGTGCTACCGTGAGAGCAGCGTGGACAAGGACTTTACCTACTCGGACCCCGAGGGAAGCTTCACCTGGATCAACCCCATCTCCGTGCAGCGCGAGTACTTTGTCCCGCCTGCCGACACGAGGAGGCGATCCGGCTGTTCGAGGGGCCCCCGACTTCGAGAAACTGCTTCAGGCCTACCGCGAGGCCATGGAGCCAGAGAGCGGGGCGACGAACGTTCGGGACGCCGTCAGGTCCGGGCTCAAACGGGTGGAGGACACCGCCGAGGCCATCCGCAAGGAACGCGAGGCAGAAGAAAACCGGGGCGGCGGGGCCCCGGCATGAACTCCAAAAACTCCTGAAGGTACGATCCTAGAGCAAGAATTCGGCGCTCGAACGTCGGCCGGAGACCCGGGCGGTCGAGGACACCGTCTCCTCGATGTCTCCGAAATCGCGCATCACGTAGTCAGGTACGTAATACCCGTCGTCGGCATCCGGGTTGCCCCTCTTGGGTAGCCCGGCCACCTCGGATACGGTCTCTTTCTTCTCCGACATAGGTCGTGCTCCTTCCTCTAGGAACGACTGCGGCTCAGGATATACCCATTAGAAGCCCTTTTTCATCGGCCGATCGGCCCAATTTAGGGCACAGTTCACACAAACCCATGCGACCTCCGGCATTCGGCGCCAGTTATCTTGGTGAACGCTGGATCTTCGCAAGCCCCTTCCTGCGCGTGGGAGAAGCC
>JADDPR010000228.1 GCA_016781775.1 Rubrobacter sp.
TGGAGTTCAGATTCCGCTCTACCAGCGGGTTTACAATAGCGCCGTTCCGCCCGGCCTTCGGGTCGGGCGAGGATTGGAACGACCCGGACGCGGAGACCCACGGCGGCTACAAGAGTTGCGCCCGGCCTTCGGGTCGGGCGAGGATTGGAACCCGGACCAACCTCCAGAAGTACGAGGCTTTGCGGAGTTGCGCCCGGCCTTCGGGTCGGGCGAGGATTGGAACCCCTTCTTCGGCCTTCGGGTGTATCCTTGCTTCCGGTTGCGCCCGGCCTTCGGGTCGGGCGAGGATTGGAACCACTAGCGGCGGAGGCTCGTGTCGTGGCCCTCGTGTTGCGCCCGGCCTTCGGGTCGGGCGAGGATTGGAACGACAGGTTCCACCGCTGGGCGGTCCCGGTCGGGGGGGTTGCGCCCGGCCTTCGGGTCGGGCGAGGATTGGAACCTGAGCCCCAGCATCGGGAAGTAGCGGTGGACGGGTTGCGCCCGGCCTTCGGGTCGGGCGAGGATTGGAACTCTTCGGGGTGGGATCGTTTCGCATCTCTGCTCCTTGTTGCGCCCGGCCTTCGGGTCGGGCGAGGATTGGAACACCGCCGACAACAACTTCTTCGATCAGAACGGGCAGTTGCGCCCGGCCTTCGGGTCGGGCGAGGGTCGTTATCTGGCTCCTTCACGATGTCGGGCAGGCCAGCTAGACTGTTCGTGGGCGAGAGGGCTAGCGACGAGAACGTTAGGAGAACGGGCATGGTTGGCAAGGACGAAGCTGAGCATGCGCTCTGCTTCTCTACCCTGCTATCGTCGCCGAGCAGAAGGTTCAAGACCTCAACCGCTCCGAAGCGTACGGTACCGCCGCAGTGAGGCGAGGGTGCTTGCGGAAGAGCCACTAGGATAGCGTGGCAAGCTGCCAGGGGAGGGGGCGTGGGTGTTCCGAAGAAAAGGCATCTCCACATCCAGGGGAAGCACGTGGGAGTGGCGACACTCCCTGTGGATCTTGTGGACGTTCGCCCTGGGCATCTTCAGCTGGGTGGCCTTCTTCTACGTCGCGTTCAGGACGAGGCGGGTCAGGTGGTTTTTGTGGGGCTTAGCGTACTTCGCCGTCTTCTTGGCTTTTGCGCTGAGCAGCACCGAGGGTCAGGTGGCTCCGTACGCCACGGGGTTATGGTGGTCGCGGGGATAGCCTCCCTGATCCACGCCTTCGCGATCCGGGAGGACTACCTTGTGCGCTTGGAGAGGCAGATCGACGAAACTTCCGAAGTCGACCGAGAAACCTCACTCTATCCCGGAGCGGAGGGCGGGTGGCGACCTGCGTCACCGGGCCTGATCCGAGGATCGAAGCGGGAGACGCCGAACGGCTCCCCGAGCCCCAAAACCACAGAACTCAACTTCGAGGGACCCGTCACCAAGGCGGTACCCGAGACGCAGCCTGAATCGTCGGCACGAAAGCCACCCGAGCGTACGCCCGAAGCTCCGTCCGTAGCGCCCGCCGAATCATCAAGCGAGGTCTCGCCCGAGGCGCCGGACGAGGCACCACCAGAAGCACCGAGAGCGCAAAGACCCCGCGTACGCAACACGGTCGACGCAGGGCAAACGGCGAGGCCCGAGCCACCCCCAACGCCGGAACGTATAGCCGACACGTACCCGCTCCCCCTCGCCTACAGCTGGTCGTTGTGCCTACAGCTGGTCGCTGTTGCAGGGCCTCTGGGATCCGAGGGACCGCTACAGGGAACAGCTGCGGCACGCCGAGAACATGCTCGCGTTCCTCGGCTCCGTCTCGCTGGCGATGCTCGAAGGAGAGGACTACGAGAGGGCGCAGATCGGCGTCAAGTTGCCGTGGCAGGGCGGCATCTCTATGGGCGGCTGGAAGCTTCTCGCGCAGAGGAGCGCGAAGGTGTTCTAGACCTATCGTGAGCAGCCGTTGGCCGCGGCCATCCACAGGCTCAAGATTGTGACGGAGACCAAGGGCTTCGGGGCAGACGTGGCCGCCCTCATAAGGGCGCGCAACGACTTCCACCACGAGCGCGGCCCCCTGATAGAGGAGGCGTCGACGCCTCTGACGAGGCGCAGGAGAGGCTACAGCGGTGCATGGACGCCCTGTCGTTCTTCACGCGGTACCCCATCCGCCTGGTCCAGGACTTCGACGTCGACCGCCGCAACGACGACTTCGTGCTCAAGTGCCTGCGCCTGGAGGGGGACGGCCCGGGGTTCATGCAGGAGAAGGTGAGCCGCCCCCAAGCCCTGCCCCGCGGAGACCTGGTGCTGGACCTGGGCGACGGGCGGTGGGCGCAACTTTACCCCTTCGTCGTTGCGTCGAACTGCCCCCACTGCCGGTACCGGGAGACCTGCTTCATCGACCGTTGGGACGACAGGAAGGGCACGGTCTTGATGAAGAGCTTCGAACGCGGTCACGCCGAGGAGAAAAGGCAGATTTCCGGCGTCTTGGCCGACCTCGCGGAGGGAGAGTCCCAAGCCTGATGCCCAAGCCTGACGTGCCGTAGAAAACCAACAATCGACGATACAGGAATACGCGTTGGCGTACTACTGGTGTAAAAGGGGTCGAACGGGACCTGAACCCGTACTCTCACCGCGACGTTTATGCTGCAAAACGCCTCTTTTATAAAGTGGGCGATGCTGGTTTCGAACCAGCGACCTCTGCCGTGTGAAGGCAGCGCTCTCCCGCTGAGCTAATCGCCCCTGCCAACCAAATATACCATCGGTAGATACGCTTTTTAAAGTCTCTGCACGATCGGGCCCTACCGCAAGGTGCGGCTCGCCGTTCATCCGTTGCGGCTTCTTCGTGGCGGCCGTGGGGCGGGAGGGGGTTGATATAATGCCCGCCCTGAAAGCCAGAGGCAGCGGAAGGATGGGAATGGCCGAGAGAGGTGCTACCGGCATGGGGGAATTGGAAGGGTTGCTGGAGGGGCTGCGGTCGCTCTCGGGCGAGATCAGGACGGCGGCCGTGCTCTCCGGCAACGGGGACGTGAGGGCCTCGACGGTGCCGCCGGGGGTGGACCGGGAGCGCTACGGTGCGATGCTCGCGGCGCTCGCCGGTCTCGCCCGTCGCACGGTGCGCGAGGCTGGCGGGGACGGGTTCGCGCAGGCCAGGATCGGGGCCGAAGAGGAGGGCTACGTCCTGCTCGTCGGCTTGTCGGGGGGAGGGACCCTCGCCGCGACGACGGACCCCGACGCCCGCGTCGGTCTCGTCCTCTATGACATGCGCAACGCTCGCAGTGAGTTGGAACGGGTTATGGGTTCCGGCGAAGGAACCGCCGGGGAAGGGGGATCGGAATGAGGAAGCTTCTCGGCGGCCTGGTACTCGTAGGAGCAGCGGCCGGAGCCGGGTTCGTGGTGCGGAACTACCTTCAGGACCGCGCAAGCGCCGTTCAGGGTGAGGTACGCATCACGCTCGACGGCGGCGCGGAGATCGAGCCCGACCCCGCGGTGGCCCGGGAGTTCGTGGACATCGCCCGGAGGGTACTCGAGATCTCCGGCTAGGCCTTTGCACGCCTAACCGAGACTAGGCCTGCGCGAGCTCCGTGGAGAGGTTCCGGGCCTCCAGGATGCGCCCGAGGGCGAGGCCTATCTGGGAGTTCGGGGTGGAGGCGCCGGCGGTGAGGCCGATGCGCACCGGTCCCTCGGGCAGCCAGTCCTTCTCCTCGACCTCTTCGCGCGGGTCGAGGGGGGTGCCGGGGGGCTTGTGGCGGATGGTGTCGCCGTTTATGCAGTCGCCGCTCGCTACGTGGTAGCTGCGCGGAACCTTCTCGGCCGCGATGATGGCGAGGTTGTTCGTGTTCGAGGAGTTGTAGCCGCCAACGGTGACGATGACGTCCAGAGGGTGCTCGAGGAGCGCGAGGAGCGCGTCCTGGCGGTCCTGGGTCGCCGAGCAGATGGTGTCGAAGAGCTCGAAGTGCTCGGCGAGGTTCTCCTCGCCGTAGCGCTCGATCATGGCCTTGCGGAGCTCTTCGCCGACGGCCATCGTCTCGGTCATCAGCATCGTGGTCTGGTTGGCAACGCCGACCCTCTGGAGGTCCTCATCGGGGTCGAAGCCGGGGCTCATGCCGTGGGAGAGCTTCTCCGTGAGCTCCGCCGCGTCTATCCGGCCGAGGATGAAGTCCGTGACGTAGCCTGTCTCCTTGAGATTCCGGACGATAAGGTACTTCGCGTTGCCGCCGTCCTTCTCCGTCTGGGAGGCGGTTGCCTTCGTCTCCTCGTGGTAGTACTTGCCGTGGATGATGCTCGTGAAGCCCTTCTTGGCGTAGCGCGTGACGCGCTTCCACACGGAGAGGACCGAGCCGCAGGTGGTGTCGACGACGATGCACCCGCGCTCGCGGAGCTTCTGCACCCAGCCCACGGGGGCGCCGAAGGCGGGGAGGAGGACGACGTCCTCGGGGGTGAGGGTGTCGAAGAGCTCGTCCGGGCGGCCGTTGAAGCCCTCAGAGAGGAACTCGATGCCCATCTCGCGCAGGCGGTTGTTCATGGAGGGGTTGTGGATCATGTCCCCGGTGATAAAGATCTTGCGGTCGGGGAACTTCTCCCTGGTCTGGAAGGCGTAGTCCACCGCCCGGTCCACCCCGTAGCAGAAGCCGAACTCGTCGGCCAGGCGGACCGTTAGACCCTCGGCCTCCAGGACGTTGCCGTTCTCGCGGACCTTGTCCACGATCTCCGAGCGGTAGTCGCGGTTGAGAAGGTGCTGTATGTTCTCCCGCATCTTGAAGCCCTTGCGGTAATACGTCTCTCGCTGCACGGCCACCCCTCGATGTTCAAGAATCAAACTACGGCGTTCGAACCTAATGTTATCCCATCTCCCGGGGTGCGTCGGTGCCGTAAGTGTGTGGTTTCTCATACGCCAAATGGTGTAAAATCCCCGCCTATGGCTTCTACGGTGATCCTTGCCGACGACGATCCCGCCCTCCTAAGCTCGGCCGCGGAGGCCCTGCGTGGCGCCGGCTTCAAGGTCCTGGAGGCCGCGAGCGGCCCCGCCGCCTTGCAGGCCGCCCTGGGTCGCAAGGTGGACCTCATAGTGATGAACGTCTCGATGCCCGAGGTCGGCGGCGTCGAGGTCTGCCACTGCCTCAAGGCGATGCCCAAGACCCAGAAGATCCCGGTCGTCCTCACGGTCTACAAGAAGGACCCGGCTGCGAAGACCCTGGGCGAACGCACCCACGGCTCCGTGCGCGTCCTGCGCAAGCCGTTCGCCTCCGAAGAGCTGGTCACGCTCGCCCGCCAACTCGTCAAGCAGAAGTCTCTTATCTAGCGGCCTTCCCGGCCCCATCGGTTCTCCGGATGTTCCTCCGCTTCGACCGGGAGAACCCGAACCGGGCGATGACCATGGGAGGGCGACTCCTGGCCGGAATCTGCGTCTTGCTCCTTCTGGTCTCGGTCGCGCTCGTCGCCTTCGCGATCTTCTCCCTCGGCGGTTTCATGCCCCTCATCCTGGCCCTCGTTCGCGTGGGAGCGGTCTGGGCCGCCCTCTTGGGGACCGTTGGGGTACGCGATCTTCGCCGCCGGGGCGGCGAGCTCGAGGCGCATGGATTGGAAGTCCTAGGGGTGCCGGGAGCATGATGCTAAGATCTCTCGCGTGAAACAGCGAAGCTCTAGAAACGCCTGACGGGTTGGGGTTGAGCCCGCGTCGCAAGGCGCTCATCACTCTCGCGACGCTTATCGGCACCTTCCTTGCGGCGCTCGACTCGACGGTGGTCGGGACGGCGATGCCAACGGTCATCGGGGACCTCGGCGGGCTTCCGCTTTATCCGTGGGTCTTCGCTTCCTACCTTCTCGCCGCGACCGTCACCGGTCCCGTCTTCGGCAAGCTCTCGGATACCTACGGGCGCAAGCCGATCTACCTCACGGGCATCTTCCTGTTTCTGGCGGGGAGCGTGCTCGCGGGGACCTCGGAGAGCATGTCCGGCCTGATCGCCTACCGCGCCCTTCAGGGCCTCGGGGCGGGCGCGGTCCAGCCCGTGGCCGTGACGATCGTCGGGGACATCTTCGAGCTCGAGACGAGGGCGCGCATCCAGGGCCTCTTCGGGGCGGTGTGGGGGATCTCCGCCGTGGTGGGACCGGCGGCGGGTGGCCTGATCACGGACTACGCCTCCTGGCGCTGGGTGTTCTACGTGAACGTCCCGTTCGGCCTCGTCGCCGCCGTTCTCCTCGCCCTGACCCTCACCGAGAACTTCGAGCGCCGGAGGAGCCGCCCGGACTACCTCGGCGTCTCCCTCCTCACGGGCGGCCTCGTCGCCGTCCTGCTCGCGCTCCTGGGCGGCGGGGGCGCCCCCTCGCTCTCCGCCCCGACGCTCGGGCTCTTCTTCGGCGGGCTCGCGGTGCTCGGGCTGTTCGTGGTCGTAGAGCGGCGGGCGGCCGACCCGGTGGTCCCCCTCGGGCTCTTCGGGGACCGGGTCTTCGCGGTCGCGGTGCTTGGCAACCTTACTCTAGGCGGCGTGCTCTTCGGGGTCTCGGTCTACGTGCCGCTCTTCGTGCAGGGGGCTCTGGGGGGGACGGCGGTTGCGGCCGGGGCGGTGGTCGCGCCGCTCTCGGTAGGATGGCCGCTCGGGTCCGTCGTCGGGGGGCGTATGATCCTGCGCCGCGGCTACCGCGGCGCGCTCCTCGTGGGCTCGATGTTCGTTGCCCTGGGCGGGGCGCTCTGCGTGCCGATGGACCGGACGACGCCGCTTTTGTACGTGGTCTTCGCGATGTTCGTGATCGGTCTGGGCCTGGGCTTCTCCAGCACTTCCTACCTCGTCAGCGTCCAGAACGCCGTCCCTTGGAACAGGCGCGGCGTCGCCACCTCCTCGATCGTCTTCTTCCGGACCGTCGGCGGCGCCGTCGCCGTCGCCGTGATGGGCGCCCTCCTGAACGCCTCCCTCGGCTCCCGCTACGGGGACGCCGTCGAGAGGGCCTCGGGAGGGGACGCGGGCCTCGCTCGCCTGCTCGCGGACCCGAACTCCCTCCTGCAGCCCGCCCTGCGCGACCGCGTCCCCCCCGACGCCTACGCCGAGCTCGCCTCCTCCCTCGCAGGCGCTCTCTCCCCGACCTTCTACGGGCTCCTGGCTCTGGGCCTCGCTTCCCTGGCCGTCGCCGCCTTCTTCCCCGGCGGCAGCGCGAAGAGCCTCGTCAACAGGGAGGAAGAACCCGTTGGCTGACCCGACCCGCGAGCTCGCCCTCGACGATCTCCCCGGTCCGCCCCTCTACAAGCTCGTGGTCGAGGAGGGACGGGACGTCTTCGCACGGGTCGAGGTCGGCGGCGAGCCCGCGAGCGTCGGCGTCCTCTTCGGGAGCGAGGGGGCGGCCCGCGAGCTCTCGGAAGACGCCGGGGAGCACGGCCTGGACGCTTTAGCCGGCCTGGAACCGAGCATCCTCCCGGACTGGGAGGCCGTCGAGGTCTTCGCGTCGGCGGGGGAGGACTACGTGCTCGTGGTCTCGGAGGCGGGGACCGGCCTGTTCCACGCGGACGACGTCGCGCGCCGCGCGGCCGAGGCCGCCGGAGAGATCGCTTTCCCCGTCTACCTCATCTCCGACGAGAGGGGTGAAGCGCCCCTGATCACCGTCGAAACCGATGGGGGAGAGGTGCTGGTGACCGCCCTGTTCACGAGCACCGAGAAGGCCCGCGCCTTCCGCGAGGCCGCCCGTCACCTCGGCCTTCCCGACGGTCTGGGCGTGGTAGACGATGCCGGCGGGCTCGTCCGCCACGCCCGCATCGCGCGGGAGGCCGGGGCGCAGTACGCGGTGTTCGACCCCGAGACCGGCCTCGCCGATGCTATTCCCATAGAGGAGTTGACATATGAAACACGCGAACGGTAGCCCGAGAACCCTTGGCATTGACGTGGATAGCACTGTATGGGATCTCAGCGCCTGGGTCTGCGAGGCGGTCTCCGAGGAGACCGGCGAGGTTCTGGACCCGGAGGAGCTGACCACCTGGACGCACGTCCTCGACGCCTACGGCGAGATGGCGGCGATGCGGATCTACACGCGCGCCCTCGCCCCGGAACGGGTCCGCGAGCGCGACCCGTACCCCGGCTCGTCCGAGGCCCTTCGCTCCCTGCAGGAGGAGCGGGGCGTGCGGGTCCACTTCGTCACCCACAACTGGGACCCCGCGGGCATGACCCCGTTTCTCGAGCCCTGGCTCAAGGAGCACTTCGGCCCGGACGTAGGTCTGACCGTCACCACGGAGGACAAGCTCGGCATCCTGCGCGAGCTCGGTGCTTTCGGCATCGTGGACGACCGGCCGGAGACCATCCGCCGCGTCGCCGACGCTGGGCTGTGGACGGCGACCATGATCCAACCGTGGAACCGCAAGGTCGTCGCGGAGAGGGAGGACGTCTACGGCTTCGAGTCCTGGCACGAGTTCCCCGAGCTTCTCCCGCCCCTGCCCAGCTTGCCCGGCGGCGCGAACCCCGCTTGAATACCGCCAACCTAAGAGTGAAAGGTGACGAGCGTGCCGTCGAAAAACCTCCTCAGGCGCCTCATTCTGCTGGGGACGCCGCTCTCACTCGCGGTACTGATGCTCTTCCACCCGTCGCCCTACGACGACGTAGCGGGCGCTCTCGTGCCCATCGCGGGCTTCTGGACGGTCCTGCACGCGGTGCAGTTTGTCCTCTTCGCGTTGATGGGCTGGGCGGTGTGGCTGCTCGTCGAGGGGTTGGGCGGCATCGCAGCGACGGTGAGCCGGGTGGCCGCCGCGGTCTTCGTTCTCTTCTACGACGTGGGGGACGCGGTTGCGGGGATCGCCACGGGCATCCTGGCCGGGAGGATCGCCGGAGCTCCGGACGGTGAGCGCGCCGGCCTCGTCGCGGCGGTCGAAGCGCTCTTCGCCGACCCGACGAAGAGCCTTGCTTTTACCGTCGGGATCTACGCCTGGGTGCTCGCGCTGGTCGCGGCAGGGGTCGCCCTCCGACGTGCCGGGGCGCCCCTGGCGCCGATTCTGTTGCTGGCGCTCCCCGCCTTCTTCGTTACCTTCGACCACGCCTTCCCCTTCGGCTCCCTGACCTTCGCCTCGTTCTTCCTCGTCGCCCTGTGGCTGGAGCTTTCGTGGCGTAGACGCACCTCCCTCGAAGCGGCGCGCGCCGCTTCGGGCGCGCGCCGCTTCGCCAACACCGGACCCGCCTGAGGTGCGCCGGCGAGCCGGGAAAGAGTTATCCGCGGGCGGCCCCCCGAGGCTGGAGACGGGGCGCCTGCTCCTGCGCGCGCTGACCCCGGACGACGCCGCGGCGATCTTCGCCTACGCCTCCGACCCCGAGGTCGCCCGCTACATGGTGTGGGAGGCCCACCGCTCCATGGAGGACACGGAGGCCTTTCTGGACCTGACGATGAGCCACTACGAGAGCGGCGACGCGCCGGACTGGGGGATGGTCTACAAGGGCGACGGACGCCTCGTCGGAACCTGCGGGTTCGTCGCCTGGGAGCGCGGGCACGCGCGCGCCGAGGCGGGCTACGTCCTGCACCGCGGCTACTGGGGGATGGGGCTAACCTCGGAAGCCCTGCGAGCCATGATCTCCTTCGGCTTCGAGCGCATGGACCTCAACCGCATCGAGGCCCGCTGCATCGCCGAGAATTCGGCCTCGGCGCGCGTCATGGAGAAGGCCGGGATGTCCTACGAGGGGACCATGCGAGGGCGGGAGTTTCTGAAGGGTGAGTACCGCGACATGAAGCTGTACGCGATCCTCAAGGACGACCCCCTCCGCCCATCGTCAAGGTAGGTGTCGGGCGAGGGCATCGAAGAGCTTCGTCACGTCCCCTTGCGTGTTGTACAGGTGCGGCGAGACGCGCAGGGAACGTCCCCGAACGCTCACAAAGACGCCCTCGTCCGCGAGACGGGCGGCGAGGTCCTTCGGCGCCCCGGGGTCGAGGCCGAGCCCGATCATGTGCCCGACCCGTCTCTCGGCCGGTATGGCCCGCATCCCGCGTCCGATAGCCCCTTCCTCGACGAGCCCGGTGAGATACGACAGCCCCTCGGCCACGCCCTCGACGCCCCATTCCAGAATCTGGCGCATCGCCTCCATCGCCATCGGCAGCAGCACGAAGTTGCTTCGCTCGCCGACGTCGTAGCGGCGGGCTCCGGGCGCGTAGGCATCCCGGTACTCGACGAGGGAGGCGAAGTCCTCGCTACCCTCCCGCCCGAGCCAGGTCTGCTCCAGAGGGAAGCCCTCCCGATACCCCTCGCCCACGTACATGAACCCGAGGCTGTACGGCCCGAGCATCCACTTGTACGCCGCGGAGACGAGGAAGTCGGGCCGGACCTCCGGGACGTACAAAGGATGCGCCCCCAGCGATTGGGTGGCGTCGACCACGAGCGCCGCCCCGGCCTCCCGCGCCGCCTTCCCGACGCGCACGAGGTCAAGCAGGGAGCCGTCCGTCCAGTGGCAGTTTGGCACGGCGACGACGGCGCACCGGCCGTCTATGCGCTCCAGCACGGCGGTCGTCCAATCGTGGTCGGCGGGGCGCGGCACCGTGACGAGCTTCGCGCCCGTCCTCTTCGCCAGATCTCGCCACGGGTAGACGTTCGAGGGGAACTGCTCCTCCAGGACGACGATCGCCTCGCCCTCTGCGACGCGCACGTTCGCGGCGGCGATAGCGAGGCCGTAGCTTGCGGAAGGGATGATCGCCACGCCCTCCGCGTCCCCCCGAACCAGCCGTGCGAAGAGACCCCTGGCCCCCTCGGAGTCCTCGAAGAAGTCGCCGGGTGTGATCTCCCAAGGCCTCGACTTCCTCCGGACCGCCTCCTCGCCGACCCTTCGCACCGAGCGTAGCTGCGGCGACATGTACGCGCAGTTCAGGTAAGCGACGTCCTCCGGTATCTCGAAGAGCCCGCGATGTTCGCCGAGGTTCACGCTCGCTACCCCTCCAACGAACGGAGAAGCCGGGAGGTAGAGATCATGACGCCGCCCAGAACAGCCGGGATGCCGCCGCCCGGGTGGACCGACGCCCCGACCCGCCACAACCAGGGCCGCCGTCGGTCGTTGTAGCGCGGGGTGTGGAACGGGCCGCTCCTCCAGAACGGCCGCACCGCCCCGTAGAGCGCCCCACCCGGCGCCCCCCAGCCCTCGAAGTACCGGGGGTGCAGGATCTCGCGCTCTCCCAGGTACTCCTCGACGGGCCGGAGCAGGCCGATCTCACGCCCCAGACGCCCCAGCTCCCGCTCGACAAACGGGCTCTCCAGCCCGTACTCCCGCCCGTTCGGCGGCGCCGTCAAGAGCAGCGCCAGCGTCCCACCCTCGTTCGGGTACACCTCGCCCGGCCGGTAGTAATTCACGAACGCCATCGTCTCCTTCGGCTCCTCCCCGGCCTCCAGGCTCCGGTACAGAGACCGCGGGTCCGACGGCAGCACGACCCCGTGCGTCGCCACACCCCCCGGCAGCTCCTCCTTCAGCGCAGCGTAGATCGCCACCCCCGAACACGAAAGCTTCATCGGCCGGGGCTTATACCTGTGTGGCGTCAGCTTCTCCTGCAGCACCCCTGCGTCCAGCCCGCTCACCACGGCGTCGGCCCGGTACTCGTCGTCCTCCGTCAGCACGCGTCCTTCCAGAATGGCGTCCACGGGCTCCCCGGTCCTGATCTCCACGCCCGCCGCCCGGGCGAGGTTCTCCAGGGCGCGTGGGATCTCGTAGACCCCGCCCTCCGGCACCCAGACCCCGTCGCGGGCCATGATCGCCGGCATGCTCGCGTAGAGCGCCGGCGTCCGGTTCGGCCCAACGCCCGCGTTGAGCGTGTGGATCCCGATGACCTCCCGCAAACCCCCCGGCAGCCAACGGAGCCCATCCAGATAACCCCGCGTCGTCAGCTTCGCGCCATAAACGCGGAGGAGCTTGAGGAGGGCCGGCAGCGTCCCCCGATCGAACGGATCGGCGGTCAAAAGGCTCGTCACCTCCGGCCCGAGCCCGCCGTGGATCTCCTCGAACCGCTCCCAGGCCGACCGCCAGGGGTGCCCCTCCTCGACCGGCAGCGAGCAGACCTCGCCCCGGTAGTAATAACGCCCGACCTCCCCGAGCCGCCTCAGCCGCAGACCGGCCACCTCCGCCGCCGACTCGCGCCCGTCCCCAAGGCCGTCCCAGCGCCTCAGCAACTCCTCCCAGACCCCGGGGAAGGTGACGAGGGAGGGACCGGTATCCATCCGCTGCCCCCCGACCTCGATGCGCCGGCTCTTGCCGCCGAGCTCGCCGCTCGCCTCCAGCAGCGTCACCTCGTGCCCGGCCCGCCCGAGCAGCGCCGCCGCCGCGAGCCCACCCAGCCCGCCGCCTACCACGACGATCTTCTTCCCCCGCGCCGGGCTCAAGGGTACGCCCCCAGGGAGAGCGCCGCGACGAGCTGCACCCCGGCGACCGTCCCCGCTATGTACGGGAACGCGATGGAGTAGGGGTACAAGCGGTGTCCCGTCTCCGGCGTCGGGCGCCTGTTCAGCGACCACAAAAGCCCCCCGGCATAGGCCGCGTTCACCAGCGCGACGAGCGGGTTGACGAGCGCGAAGCATATCGTCGCGAGGGTCCACCACGCCCCGCTCCACACGACCACGCCCCGCGCGCCGAGGCTAACCGCTGTCGTCCTTATGCCCACGTTTCGATCCTCGTTTATGTCCTGGACGGCGTCGAAGGTGTGCTTCGCCGCGCTCCAGGCCATCAGGCCCAGGGCGGCGGGCCACAGGACCCCCTCGCCGAGGGCGAGCGGGACGAAGACCAGCGGGAAGGCGTAGGCCGCGTTGCTCAAGGAGTCCAGGTAGGGGCGAGCCTTGAAGCGTAGGGGCGGGGCCGAGTAGCCGACGAAGAGGACGGCGTAGAGCAGGATCCAGAGGTTCGCGTCCCACGGGTAGAAGAGCAAGAAATAAAGCAGGAACGGGACGTTCGTGAGGAGGACGCCGAGGGCAATGGGGCGGACCTCGGCCGGCGAGATCTTCGCGCCCTCGAGCGTGCCTTTGCGCGGGTTCTTCGCGTCCGTCTCCTGGTCGAAGACGTCGTTGACGCCGTAGATCAGGAGGTTGAACGGGAGCGTGAGCCACAGCAAGAGCGGCAGGGCCTCCCACCGCCACAGATCGCCGGCGAGCCACACCCCGACGACGGCGGGACCGATCGTGTTGATCCAGAGTACCGGCCGCGAGATGTGGAAGAGGCGCGGGATCACACGGCAAATATACCAGCCGCCGTGGGGACGCCTGGGCTACCATACCCGCGTGACGAAGAACCCCCTTACCGCCGCCCCGCGCCTCCTGCTCCTGGTGAGCGCCCTCTTCTTCGGGGCTTCGTACTTTACCGTCCGCTTCCCGGACGTCCCCGGCGCCGGGGTAGGCTCGTTCGTCTCGACGTTCCTGATCGCGCTGCCCGCCCTCCTCGCCCTCCTCCTCTACCTCGGCTCCGGCAGGGCCGCCCTCGCCTTCCTCGCCCTCGCCGCCTTCGGCTACGCGATAGAAACCACGGGCGTCGCGACCGGCCTCCCCTACGGCACCTTCTTCTACGGCGACGCTCTGGGCCCGAAGCTATTCGGGCTCGTCCCGTACATCCTGCCGATCTCGTGGGCGCCGCTCGTCCTCGGCGCCGTCGCCGCGACCGCCCCGAAGGTCGGCTACGGGCGCGGCGATGTCAGGTCCATCGCCTGGGTGATCCGCTCCGCCTTGCTCCTTGCCCTTATAGACGGCGTCCTCGACCCCGGCGCGGCTTCTTTGGGCTTCTGGACGTGGCCGGAGGGCGGCCCGTACTACGGCATCCCGGTGAGCAACTACCTCGGCTGGATCCTCTCCGGCGCCGTCGCCACGGCCCTCATCCTCGCCTTCGGCCGCGGAAAGTGGGGGAGGGTGTCGCCCCCGGCCGGCATGGTCGACAGCGCCGTCATAGCCCTCGCTTTCTGGGTCGGGGTGGCCGTCTTCTCCGGTCTCCTCTTCCCCGCTGCTCTCGGCGTGGCGCTCTTCGCATACCTGCTCCATCGCAGGGCCGGGCTCCGGGCGGCCGGCAGGCGATGGGACGGCGCGGTATAAAGGCCGAAGACGAGAAGCGGAGGTTAGTTGAGGATGAAGTGGGCAACGGCGGTATCGCGTAGAACTTCCTTCGAGGAGGCCGTCCTCGAATGTGCGGGGAGCGTCCGGGCGGAGCTGGGGCCCGGTCCCGTCACGGTGGCCTTCGCCTTCGTTACGCCCCACTTCGCCGAGTTCTACGACGGGCTGTACGAGACGCTGAACGGGGTCCTCGCCCCCCAGAACCTCCTCGGCTGCTCGGCGGGCGGCGTGATCGGGGGCGGCGAAGAGGTCGAGCGGGCCCCCGCCGTCACCCTCACCGCCGCGCGCCTCCCCGACGTCGTCGTCAAGCCCTTCCACCTGAACGACACGCTCCCCGACATGGACGGTCCCCCCGACGCCTGGGAGGAGCTCGTGGGCGTCAAACGCACCGAGGAGCCCCAGTTTGTCCTGCTCGCCGACCCCTTCAGCACGAGGCCCGAGGCCCTCCTCGCCGGGCTGGACTTCGCATTCCCCGGGGCGGCCAAGATCGGGGGTCTCGCCAGCGGCGCCACCTCCCCGGGCCTGAACGCCCTCTTCCTCGACGACAAGGTACACACGGAGGGCGTGATCGGGGCTTCCTTCACCGGCGACGTCGTCGTCGACACGGTCGTGGCCCAGGGCTGCCGCCCTGTCGGCGAGCTCATGCAGGTGACGGCCTGCGACGGCAACATCCTGCGCGAGCTCGAAGGCCGCCCGACGCTCGAGGTCCTCCAGGAGCTCATCTCCGGCATGAACGAGGAGGAGCGCCGTCTCGCCGGTACCTCGCTCTTTATCGGTGTCCTCATGGACGAGTTCGCGGAGGACGGCAAGGTCGGCGACTTCCTTGTCCGAAACCTTATCGGCATAGACCCCAAGAGCGGCGCTCTTGGCGTCGGCGAGCGCCTGCAGGAGGGGATGCGCGTCCGCTTCCACCTCCGCGACGCAAAGACTTCGGCCGAGGACCTCCACGCCATGCTCACGGGCTACGGGAACACCCTCCCCCGCAAGGAAGACCCCTCGGGGGCCCTGCTCTTCTCGTGCCTCGGACGCGGCGAGTACCTCTACGGCGAGCCGAACTTCGACACGAACGTCTTCAAGCAACACCTCGGCGACCTGCCCGTCGGCGGATTCTTCTGCAACGGCGAGATCGGGCCGGTAGGAGGCGAGACCTTCCTCCACGGCTACACCTCGTCTTTCGGCCTCTTCCGCCCCCGCACCCCCGACGTCCTTCTCGACGAGGACACCCTGGACACGGGCGAACTCGGCGACCCCGAGCCGCTAATCCCCGAGCGGGAGCCGGAACTCCCCCGCCCCGAAGAACCGCGCGAGCCCGAACCCCTGGCCTAGGGAAAGGTGCCCGGCGGACTTAGAGGTCGGCCGGGAGCAGGTGGAACGGGCGATCCCGCGGCCCCCGCAGCGTGCGGAAGTGACCTCCTCCAGCGTGAGGATGTCGCTCGTATCGCGGCGCCGACCAGCACCACGTTGGAGGCATCCGCGAGCCCGACGTCCCCGAAATCGGCGTGTTGTTCCAGCACCGCCCTGACCTCGGCGACATCCCCAGCCGAGAACCGTTCCGACTTGTACGCGCTACGCTCGACCTCACCAGGGAGGGTGAGCTTCTCCGCGCCCGTAGCGGGTAAGGACCATGTAACCGAGCTCGGCGAGCACGAACGTGGACATCAATGCCGGACCAGACGCGCTGGTAAGCGCCTCCACAGCTGCGGCATCGCCCTGGAAAGACACGGAAGGCAATGCTTCATTAGGATTCGTTAACAAAACCTGATTTATGTGAAACACCGGTGTAATATACGGTCCCGAAGACGAGTCGAGGCAGGAGGGCCGCCATGCTCCAGGGACAAGTCGTGAGGGATTTCGGAACTTCCGGTGTTTTGAGCGAGACGCCGGCCTATCAGGGCGGTTGGTGGGACGCTTCCAGCCCGTGAACAGCTTCGCGGAGAACGATCACCTGAACGACTGGGAGGGTCCGGACCGTCTCGCCTACTACCAGGGTTATCGCGAGGGCCTGCGCGTCCGGAGGATGCTCGGCAGGTCCTAAGATCCACCGGGCACCAACTCCGGTGGCGGCGAAACCGACCTCGTCCCGATCCTCGCGCGTGGCCCCCCGCGCTACTCCGCCGGTTCGAGGCTTATGGTGAGCCCTTCCCCTTGCAGGCGCTCCTTGTAGAGCTCCGCGAGCTCCTTGTGGCACCGCTTGACCACCGCCCGTCCCGACGAGTGGGCCTCGTACATGATCCTGGTGGCGCGTGCGAGGGTCATGCCGGGCAGGACCTTTTTGAGGACCATCACCACCCTGGGCATCGAGTTGTCCCAATCGTTGTGCAGGAGGACGTTCCAGGGCGGCTCGGTCGAACTCTTGCGGCCGGTCTGCTGCTTCTTTCCCTTACCGATCTTCGTAGCGCTCATGACCCGACACTCTGCCACGCCCAACCGTTCGCTGCATCCTCCCCTTGGCGTATTCGTGCCTCAGGGGCAGGAGTTTTTGCCCGGCGGACCTAGCCACCGTAGTCCATCGGGGTATCGAGGTCGGTGAGGATGTCGGCGGGGCGCTTGAGGGTCGCCGACGCGACCTCGCCGAGGTAGACGGTATGGTCGCCGGCCTCCATCTTGCTTACGATGCGGCACTCGAGGTGGGCAAAGGCCTCGTCGAAGAGGGGGGCGCCCGTGGCCTCGCCCGTCGTGTAGGGGGAGCCGCCGACGGTACCGGCGTCGTTGTCGAGGGGCTCGGTGAACTTGCGTGCCAGGTCCTCCTGGTCCCTGTCGAGGTAGTTCAGGGAGAAGACGCCGCCGGATTCCATGAGGTCGTGAGTATGCTGGGCCTTGTTTACGGCCACGACGACCTGCTGCGGCTCGAAGGAGACCTGGGAGACCCAGCACGTCGTGAACCCGTTGGCCTCGCCGTTCGCTCCGATCACCCCCGTGATGTAGAACCCGTAGGGGATCGTCTTCAAAACCTCGGTGCGGATCTGACGCTCCACGCAGCCCCTCCTTGCCTAGATCGGACAGAGGGAGTGTACCCGAGAAAGACCCCGGTCCTAAATCGGCATTCGGCCGTGAAGTCCCCGAGACCGGGGGCAATTTCGAGGACCTTACCTCCCAACAGGCTACAGTCGTCCCGAGCGGATGACACCCACGAGCAGGGCGAGGCCGAGCAGGGCGGCGAGGACGAAGCCGACGAGGCCGAAAACGCCTATCCCGAGGACGCGCAAGCCGCTCTCGCCGAAGACGCCCATAAGGGACGATCCTAGTATGAGGCCGCTTATAAGAAGGGCGAAGACGAGCCGGTTGGCGAGGATGTCGACGCGGGAGATCAACTCGTCCAGGCCACGGTGCCGGAAGGCCACCTCGATCTCGCCGTCCTTCAACTCGTCGAGCAGAGCGTGGAGCTGGCGCGGGTACTCCGCGTAGGCATCGCCCTGCACGAGCCTCCCCACCGTCCGCTCCGCGACGTAGAGCGGGTCCCGAAACCTCCCTACAAGCTCCCCGGCCGCCTCCGCCGCCGCGAGCGTCGCCGGCGCCGCCTCTCCGGGGGACGTCTCATCCGCCCTCCCCAGCCGCTCGGCATCGACGAGAGAGTCGAACAATTCGGCCACCTCCGTCGGGAGCACGACCCCGCCCCTTCTGGCCGCCTCGAGGCCACGCTCCCGGATCTCCGCCAGGGTGTGCTCCCTCCACAGCGGCCCCCCCAGAGAGCCCAGGGCGTCGCGAAGCTCGCGTCGGAGCACCCGATCATCGCGGGGAACCCGGCAGCCGAGGAGCGGCAGGGCGCGCGCCACGCCGTCCGCATCTCCCCGTCGCACGGCCGCCAAGACCTCCGCCAGCCCCCTCAGCCGCTCCCCATCCAGGCCGAACGCCTCCGTTGGATCCGCAAACCACAGCTCCCCATCCGCCCATACGAAACGCTCCGGCACGACATCGGCGAAGTGGAACCCCTCCGTCAGCGCGAGCCTCACGAGCGCCCGGGAGGCCTCCGGAAGAAGCTCGCCCGGCACCGCCCCTCCCTCCGGCGCCTCGAACGTCGCGCAGCGCCCCGTCGAATACCGCCGATAACTCTCCGGCACCCGGAGCGAGAACCCGCCCAACTCTCGGAGGCGCCGGGTGGCCTGCGAGGCGAAGAACATGTCCCGCCGCTGCCCGACGTGCCGGACGAACTCCGCCACCGCCTGAACCGGATCCAGCGGAAGCCCCCCTCCGGCCCTCCCTACGAGCCTCCTGCGCACGACATCCGCCACCGGCCGCATCGCCAGGAGGTCCCGGCGTATCCCCGGACGGTTCACCACGACCCGCGCCGGACGCCCGCCCGGGAGCACCGCGCGGTGCGCCTGCGTCAGCACCCCGACCCTCACCGGCGCCTCCCCGAACTCCAAAAAGAGTCGCTCCAGCGTGTTTCCGAGCTCCCTCTCGACGAGCGCGCGTACCTCGGGGAAGGGGACCGGCCGGAGCGGGACAGAAGCCAGATCCAACTCCCAAACCACGTCTGGCGGGAGGACGTCCCCCCGCGCCGAAAGGAAACGCCCGAGCTCCACGAACGTCGGCCCCAACTCCTCCATAGCGAGGCGCAACCGCATCCCCAAACGCCCCACGTCCCGCGCCCGTCGTCCCACGAGAAACCGGCGGCCGAACACGTACCCGAACCCGTAGCGCGCCCCGACCTGGGCGATCCTGGCTGCCCGCCGGGCCGCCCCCTCGGGCAACCCCCGCGTGACGTTCCCCGTTTCCACGTCGCAAGCTTAACAGCTTGCAAGCCGTCATCCACCGGCCCGTCGGCCGTGGGCGAACCCTCCTGTTGCGCACCGACGGGCGAGGCAGCTTATCTACCATCCAACCCCGAATGCGAGCGGTCACGCTATCCTAAAATAACCTGGAGATTTAGCGCTCGACTTTTCGAGCGCTAAAGGCCGATAGCCCATCCCTAGCGACGGAGGAGCGCCATGCAATACGTCCACACCTGCTACCGCGTCCTGGACCTCGACAAGAGCCTCGACTTCTACACCAACAAGCTCGGCCTCGAGCTAGTCCGCAAGAGCCCGGTCGGCCCCGACGCGACCAACGCCTTCCTCGCCGTCCCCGGCGACCCCGAGCCACGGCTCGAACTCACCCTCAACCACGACCGCGAGCAGCCCTACCCTCTCGGCGAGGGCTACAGCCACGTCGCCTTCGCCGTCGAGGACCTCGACGCGCTCGCCGAGAAGCTCGAAAACGCCGGTGGCGTCGACTTCGAGAGCAAGCCGCACGCCATGAGCAGCGGCACCCGCCTCTTCTTCGTCAAGGACCCCGACGGCTACCGCATCGAGTTCATCGAGCGAAAGAAGTAGGAATTTCGAGGGGCGCAGATGCCACGAGGTCCGGTCAAATGCCTTGGTCGTAAACTCGGAGGTTCATAAGGCACAGGGCCCGGGAGGGTAGAATGCGGCCGCTGTAAAAACGCCACCGGGACCCTCTCCTGGGTCAAGAACGTCGTCACCGTGTGCCTACTTCTTACCGTAAGTAACGGTTGATAACCTAAGGATCCCGACCGTACGCATTTGGGGTACAAAACTGCGCAGAAAAATACCGCCGTCCGGGTACCAGCCTCTGATGCGAAGCCCGGAACCTCATGCCTCAGCTGGAAAACCAAGCCTCGACTTCTCGTTGAGATCACGGCAACGCATGGAAGCCTGCCCCGTCGTGCCCGGTAGATACAACGTCGCGTAAGGGAAGGTCATCCCCCTGGAACGATGCTCCGCCGTCCTCTGCCTGAGATCGTCCGTTCAGATGGAGCCAAATCTGGGCGAACGAGAGACGAGGAAGGCGGGTGCATGTGACGTGCTACAGATGAGAAGGGGAACAGTGTGGCGAGACGAGCGGGGCTTCACTCTCCCCGAGCTACTCGTCGTCATAGCCATCCTCGGTATCCTGCTCGCCATCGCGATCGTCGTATGGCTCGGTCTCCTCGAAAGCCGCCGGGTAGAAGCGGCAACGAACCAGCTAAAAGCCGACCTGCGCCTGGCTCATACCAGTGCCACCAACCAGCTCACCGACTGGCGGGTCGTGCTCGTCCCCGACCGGGCCGACGAGGACGAGGGGCCGGACTACTATCTCGTAAAGCTGCTCGCGCCATACCCCGGCACCTCGCCGCCGGCCGTAGACCCGGCAACCCCTGCAAAACCGCGCACCTTCCCCGCCAACGTCAAGGTGATGAACATATCTGGCTCACTGGACACCGGCGCCGGAGGCTGGGCCGTCTCGCCAACTGTTGTGAGACAGACCCGCACCGTCGAGTTCAACACCGACGGGACCATGAGGTTCTACGGAGGCGTCAGCGGGTCTACCTGCGTAACCGTGGACACGGTCCCCGAGAATAGGGTCACCATTCTCGCCGCCACCTCGCGCGTCAAGGTGAAGGCTGACACGTGCTAGCAGCAAGCACCTGGCTTCGGCCCCCTTCTTCACGAGCGTTTGAAGCGACCGTACGAGAACATGTGCCTGCTGTGCAGGCACATGTTCTCGTACGTCGAAGAGGCAGTCGTTTTGGGGGAGATGTTGACTCTTTAGGGGTGGCCAAAAAGTTTTTCAAAATATTATGCCAGTGGTGTCTAAACCTGAATGATGCGGGCCAAACCTGAGTGTAAGCAAGAAGCAAATAAACGCAAGAAGAAGGAGCACAAGATGCTGAACTGGTTTGCTCGCAGGATGAGGGAAGCAAGAGAAGACGAGAAGGGCTTCACGCTCATCGAGCTTCTGGTGGTCGTGATCATCATCGGGATTCTGGCAGCGATAGCGATACCGGTGTTTCTTAACCAGCGTCAGAACGCTAACCAGAGTGCTTGTAGGAGCGACGCGCGCAATGGTGCCGCCGCTGCCCAAGCTTATTCGGCCGATCAGCCAGGTGGCAACTATGCGGGTATAGATGCCGCTACCCTTCAGGCCGCACCATACAACTGGAGGCTTAGCGCGCAGAGTAGCGCTCCCACGGTTACCCCGTCGGCAGACAACGCCAACGTTACGATTTCGGTTACCTGTGCTAACGCTCCTGCTACGACCTATACCTTCAACAGTACTACTGGGCGAGTTACTCCATAAGCAGTCCAGCATCTCGACCATTGGGCGCCCCTCCGGGGGCGCCTTTTCTTTGACCTTCTCTCGGTATCTGTGTCGGATTATTTACTCGCTGCTCTTTACTGGGTACTTATGAACTGTCCGATATGCGTCTCGAAGTATGTTCGCCAAAACACTAATATACGAAGCCCGCTCGATTACCTATTAAAGATATTCTGGGAACATGTCGATAACGAGAGTATGAAAATGTTGTCGCGAACAACGAATCCCTATTTCAGGATCGACGAACGTGGCTTTACGCTACCAGAGGTGCTGATCACCATTGTCATCATGGGTATCCTCTTCGCCATCGCCTCTTCCACCTGGTTCAACGTGGTCGAGAGCCGGGCAGTAGACTCGGCGGCTAATCAACTTGCAGCGGATATGCGCCTCGCACACGGCAGCGCGACTAACCGGCTTGCGAAGGCGCAGATTGTCTTTAACCGCGACGGCTCCCCGGTTACCTGCAACGGAGGCTCCGCAGATTACTGTCTGGTGCAGCCGACCGGGTCCGGCGGTTCAAGGGTCGTTGCCCGAACGTTCTCGGAGGATAGGGCCAGACTGCACTCTCCCAACATCGGCGTCGATCCCGCCGGGGCGGTGGCGATACCTGGTGTTCTGGCAGGTTCCAACAAGGTGACCATCGAGTTCGGCTCCGATGGATCCGCTAGAGCTCTGGGCACGGTCGTCGGCACGCCCACGGTAACGACGAGGCTGGACAGCGATGCGTCGACCGCAGACTGCGCGACGGTCCACGACGAGCCGTGTCACGATGTTTCCCTCAACCAGGCGACCGCGAGGGTCAATATTGACTAGGAGACTCAGAGACGAAGCCGGTTACTCGCTGGTGGAGGTGATGGTCGCCATTCTTATCCTCTCTGTAGCCATTATTCCCATGGTCGGGATGTTCGACGCAGGGCTTCGGGCGGCCGTCCTTGGCAGCAATTATGATCAAGCGAGGGCCCTGGCAGGTAAGCAGATCGACGTAGCAAAGAGCCGTACCTGGGAGGACGTGCGGGACAACTATCCGGTGTCTTCTTCGACGCCCCCGCTGTCCACGCCTCCATCCTATACAGGCTCGGGGATATGGGAGTCGGGGGATCTGACGGATGCGGCATTTCCCGGCTTCACCTACAGGGTGCGCAAGGAGTACGTGGTAGTCGAGACCACGTCTATTCAGCCGAGCGAGGCAGCCCGGAGGCTTGGGAACATGATGCAGGTGACCGTGACCGTGAGCTGGACGGGCGGCAAGACGTACAGAACGACTGCTCTCGTCTCGCGGAGCCGATCTTGAGAGAGCGCTTTGTAAGAGACGAATCCGGGTTCACGCTCCCCGAGCTTCTGGTCACCATGCTTATGATGCTCACGGTGTTCTTCGCGCTGCACTCCATCTTCGATATGGGCATCAGGGTTTTCAGTTTCGGCAACGACAAGACGGAGGCGACCGAGAATGCCCGGCTTGGATTGGAGAGGATGGAGCGGGAGTTACGAGCGGCCTACCCTTACGACAAAGCGGCAGGTAACACCACTATCATCGCTTCCGGCACGCCGAACGAGGTTACCTTCGGTAACGACCTGAACGGGGACCGTGTGGTGAACTCCGACGAAGTCATTACTTACAGACGAAGCGTCGGCGATCCGACCATCCTCCAGAGGGAGAACAACGGGCAGACGCAACCCCTGGCGGGCTTCGTGCGTGGGCTGACCTTCGAGTATGTGGATCCTTCTGGGAACGCCGTAGCCGCCTCCGGCGCGAACCGCGTGCGCGTCTCGCTCGCTGTCGAGGTGGATCGTGGAATAAACCAACCCGTAACCCAGAAGCTCACGACCGACGTGGCGCTCGAGAACAGGAGCAACTAGTGTTTCGGCGGCTGGTCAGGGACGAATCCGGTATAGCGCTCGGGATGGCGATCGTCGTCGTTGTGTTGATCGGCGTCATGGGTGCAGGGCTACTGGTTTTTGTTGGCAGCGATCTTAAGACGGTCGTCGAGGTCAACCAGGGCCAGGTAGCGTTCGAGACGGCCGACGCCGGGCTGAAGGTGGCCCGTAGGCACCTGCTTGGGGGCAGCGATCCCGTGGAGTACGATGGTGTCACCAACCCCGCCGGCACCCCGCCCAACCCGGAATCCGCATGGTCCTACTCCGGAACGGGTAGGAGCTTCGATTTCAATGGGAGCACCTTCAACGTCAAAATCCAATACCTCCCACCCGTTACGGCGCCCGCGACACCTACTGCGGATCAGGCCCCGGAGGTTATCCCTGCCGGCCAGACGGCCCTCCCCAACGGCCGAAACTATTACCGCGTGATCTCCGAGGGGAGGACCGGAGAGGCCCGACGTAAGGTCGAAGCCATCTACAACACCTACGACCTCGACATTCCCAAAGCTTACTTTACGCCCGGGAGCATAACGGTCAATGGATCTGCGTGCGTAACGAGTGTCAGCCTCTTTGCTCAAGGCGATATAACCCTTAACGGTAGCGGCAGTTGCGCAACCGGCGGGCATATTGCCGGCACCGATGAGGCTTACAAAACTTGGCAAAACGCCATCAATCCCACCGCACGTCCGACTACCTCCGCAGGGTTCGGAGCGACGGGGACGGTCAGCGCAAAAGTTTCGGGTCGAGACTACGACTCTTCCACCTGTCCCAAGTTTGTAGCGAACCTCTCGAACGATTCTTCCTGCCCTGACCCACCGGGTCCACCGAGGATCACCTTCCCCTTCAATGCCAACAACACAATCGACCTGCGGGATCTGGAGAGCACGGCTCGCGAGCAGGACCTGAAGACCGCCGGTACTACGCATCACTTCGAGATCGCCGACTCGACCGCGAGCGTCACCAGCTGGCCTAGCAACTCAAGCAAGGATACGGTCGTTTACTACAAGTTCGTCGACGGCACTCCTGGGAACAATCTATTGAAGTGGTTCGTGTCGGGAAGTTGCTCGGACAACCCGGCCAAACAAGGCACGCTCGTGGTGGAGGGGGCCGGATTTACCACGCAGCCGAACAAGGCCCGCTTCCAGGGGGTCGTGATCGTGCGCGAGGGAGAGTTCGTGCCCGGGGTCGCCGACGACGGCACCTCCTCGGACTCCGGCAACACTTGCCTAGAAGGGTTCGTTAACGCCTCGGGGAACATCACGATCTCCGGATCCGTGACGCCGTCCAGCTCGGCCGACCTCGCTAACCGTCCGGGCTTCTACGGCGTCAGGCAGTGGAGCTGGCGAGAACTCTACCAGTAGAGGTTTCTACCCCTGCGTCCTACCTCTCCTGCGAACCTTCCACGTCCACGAGGCCCTCTCGGATGGCGTAGAGGACGGCCTGGGTGCGG
>JADDPR010000115.1 GCA_016781775.1 Rubrobacter sp.
GGCGGTCAACTCCCCGTTCTTGCCGTACCGGCTGCCAAGACGCTCATGGGCGAGGGCCGCGATGTGGGCCATGGTCGTGGCAGTCGCGCGTGCGGCGGCGACAGCCCACGGTGGGACGGTGCCCGCGGGCGGACCCAGCGGACTGAGGCGGCGAGCGCCAGCCGCCTGAGCGAGGCGGTCCCGGAGTTGAAGCAGGCGATCCTCCTGAACGACATCTGAGAGGCGGAACACGGTCTCCTCCTTTCGATCTGCTCGACATCAATCGACCGGCGAGGACGCGAGCATTCACGGCAGGAGGCGTGACGGCCCGGGTCGTCCCGGGTCCTCCCCGGTGCTTCCATCTTGGCGTCCCGCCCACCCGCACACCTCCGTAAAGGCACGTAAATGGATGGCGCAAGGCTCGGTGGGTCTACGTAGGGAACATGACGTAGGGGTGAGGCCCGCCGGTCTTGGAAGGCAGGCAAGAAGTGACGCCACTGCCCAAACCACCGCGACGATCGAGTCATCTCGGCTGCGAATATCTGATACGCATCGCATCAACCTCTTGACAAGATCGACGCATTGTTATAGGATCTCAATAGACGGACCGGCCACCATGGCCGCCGTCGCGCGGTTCAGGTTCGCTTGGATAGTGCGATGGAGGTGATGGACATGATCGGATCTTCTCCTGTCACCGAGGTCCTCAGTCTGCGCCAGGCGATGGACCAGCTCCTCAACGAGAGCTTTGTCGGAAGTCCGTTCCGTACCCTCTGGGCCCGACCCGGCACGGGCGGCACGGGCGGCACGGGCGGCTCGCCCGCCTTCGCGCTGCCCCTGGATGTCTACGCGACCCAGGACGAGGCGGTGATCGTCGCGGCGGTGCCGGGCCTGAAACCCGAGGATTTGAACGTCGCGTTCCACGACGGCATCCTGGTCCTCAGTGGTGAGATTGGCCCCGTGACCGAGGGTGAAGAGGCCAAGGGCGCGACGTGGTACCTGCGGGAGCTATGGAGCGGCCGGTTCCAGCGGGCCGTGAATCTGCCGTTCCCGGTCGACGCCGACAAGGCCGAGGCAACCTGGGAGCAGGGTGTCGTACGCATCGTCCTGCCGAAGGCCGAACAGGCCAAGCCCCGCACGATCCCGATCAAGACCGGCGGGACGACGCAGGCGATCGGTGCCGGCACAGGCGATCAGAAGTAGCCGCCGGATCATCCCGGGGCAACCTGGCGACCCTAGGTCGCCGAACCCCACACAAAAACACGGAGACCGGCGGCGGGCGCGGCTCGGGATAACCTCCCGCCGCGCCCGCCCCATTTCGGTGGGAGGTGAGCAATCATGACCCACACCACGGCCAACCTCGGTGAGCTGCAATGGAGCTTCCACGTTGGCGAGGACGTCTACGGCTGCGACGAGCACAAGCTGGGGCGTATCAAAGCCGTGACCCCGACCCACCTCGTTGTCGAGAAGGGGCTCCTCCTTCACACCGACTACCACGTCCCCCTGTCAGCGGTGGCCAATGTCGAGGACGGCACGGTCTATCTCGAGGTGACCAGGGACGAGGCCCTGCACCGGGGCTGGGACCGCTCTCCAGCCGAGGAACCGGCGACG
>JADDPR010000268.1 GCA_016781775.1 Rubrobacter sp.
TAAGGGTTTCACTCCAACCGACGTCCTCCAGCGCGACGCTGGCAAAGCTTGCTGTGGCACGACGCGAGCAACCTTACCCCCCGTTGATCCCGATAAGACACCATGCGGTAGGGGTGGACTGCCTCCCGGGGAGGCGAGCCCTTCGGCGGCTCGAATCAGACGGCCTCGTCGGCGATCACGGCGTGGGACGCGATGACCGACCCGGGCTCGGCAACAACACCGGGGGCGATGGTCACATGATGCCCAACGACGCAGTCCGCTAGGGCAGCTCCCGAGCCGGCGTTCATGCCGGACCAGGCGATCGAGCCGCTGATGACCGTACCCGCCCCGATCTCACATGTGGTCCCCAAGATCAGGGGACCCCGGAGTTTCGCCCCGGCCCCGATCCTACAGCCGTCTCCGATCAGGATCGGGCCGGTGAACTCAACGTTAGGGCCGATCTTCACTTGCGCTCCTACCCGGACGAACGGTCGCAGTTCGCAGCCGTCAACCTCGACCCGGACCAGCCCGAGCAGGGCGTCGAAGTTGGACCGGGCGTACTCGTGGATCGAACCGATGTCGTTCCAGTAGCCGTCGATCGTCCAGCCGTAGAACGGGATACCAGCCGCAAGGAATGCCGGGAATACGTCGTGGCCGAAATCGACGAAGGTGTCGGACGGGATGAAGTCGAAGATCTCGGGTTCGAAGGCGTAAACCCCACAGTTGACCAGATTACTCAGGGCATCCTTGGGAGCAGGCTTTTCCTGAAACCCCTCGATCCTCCCGTTCCGATCAGTAATGACGACGCCGAACTGGGAGACGTCGCGCGCCCGCGTCAGCGCCACGGTGGCGACCTCGCCCCGCGCCCGGTGAGAGGCGAGAAAGGCGGAGAGATCGACATCGGTAAAGGCGTCGCCGGAGAGGACGAGGAAGGTCCGGTCGCCGATGGCCTCCCGGAAGTTTGCGACGCCGCCGGCGGTCCCGAGGAGTTCGGTCTCGTGCCGGTAGGTAATACTCACGCCGCCGGAGTTACCGGCGGGGTAGGCCTGCTCTATAAGGTGACCGAGGTAGTGAAGGTTGGCGAACACCTCAGCGCCCCCGTGGGTGCGGACCAGGTCGAGAAGATGACCGAAGACCGGGCGGTTGACGACCGGCGCCAACGGCTTCGGCACGGTACCGGTAAGCGGCCGGAGGCGCGTCCCAGCGCCGGCGGTGAGGAGAACGACCGGTGTCCCGTAGAGTCCCCGCAGCATCTCGACCTTCGCCTGGCTTATACCTGAAGGCACGGCCAACTCGAACTCCTTGGGGCCCATGGGGGAAGGTGCTGCGGCGGCTTCCAGTCCCAGTGGTCCATAAATCGTCGGTACCCGGCGAGGTGCTCGTCGACCGGCTCCATCAGGGCGAAGGCCGGCAGATCTGCGCCCGTGATACGCCCTTGGGTGAGTCCCGCGAACACCTCCGACAGGATCGACTCGTGACGGTCGAACCGCTCGGCGTCGAGCCAGTAGATGCCGACCGGGTCGACGTGACGGCGGGGGTCGCGGAGTAGCGAGTCCCAGTCGGTCGAGTCGATGAAGGGGAACCAGGTGAACCCCTGGAACGGCAGCCCCTCGCGTTCGAGCTCCTCGCACTGCTCGACCATGTGCTTGAGCCACGAGGCCCGGTCGCTAGCGAACCCCCGAACGTTCGTCTCGGTGAGCGCGAACGGTAGAGCGTATCGGGCGTGGTACTCTCGGGCCAGCGCCGCGAAGCCGACCGGTGCGCCACTGGGACAAATGGGACCGGAGGGCGCGAACTGATACTCCGAGTGCGCGTAGTAGTCGAGGCCCAGAAGGTCGATGCGGGCGGGGCGTTCCTGGAAGTCCTCCACCGCCTCCCGCCCGGCGTACCCTGTAAGGAGCGCGAAGAGCGGATGGGTGGCATCGACCCGGCCGAGCAGGAGATCGAGGAAGACGAAGCGCCGATCGTTTACGTATCGGACGAAGGTGAGGCAGTCCGTCCCCTCGACGGGGAGCCCGTCACGGTACCGGGTCTCGATGTCCGGTCCTGCCGTGTGGCTTATGGTACCCGTATCGGGAAGCAAGTCCGCAGAAGATTCATAGCCAACGGCCGCGTGGCCCTCGCAGGTGTCGACGTGGACGATGATCGCGTCGGGACGGACTCGCAGCACAGCCTCGGTCGCCGCCCGGATCGACTGGGCGACGTTGACGATCATCGGGTAGAAGTTGTTTTTCCCTTCGTAGAAGGGGTACCAGGTGCCGGTGTTCCCGCAAAACAACGTGGTCGCGAAGGGTTCGTTGAAGATGGTGTACTGGCGGACCCAGGGGTAACGTGCGGCGAAGGCGGCCCCCCATCGGGCATGCAGGCGAGGGAAGTCGGGGTTCGCCATCCCGCCCTCTATCCAGTGGGGGAAAGAGGTATGGTGGACGAGGTCGACGATCGGATCAAGCCCCAGGTCGCGGAGTTGGGCCATGGTCGCGTCGGTCCACGTCCAGTCGAACCGGCCGGGCTCGCGTTCGACCTGGTGCCACAGCGCGGGATAGCGCAGGCGCCGCACGCCGGCGTCCTTGACGAGGCGAAGATCGTCGGCGTACCGCTCGTCGTGGCCGGTGAGGGTGACGACGTCGACGTCGTGCTGGGGGATGTAGGTCGACTCGAATCCGGTCATGAACTCCATGTACGGCTCCAATCGATCGAGGCTGCGAGGATAACGTGAACGGCGGGTCGGCGCGGAGCCCGCCGCGCCGCGTTGCTACCCGACACGTTCGCCCCCGCTCGGGCGACTTGCACCCCGAGCGAGGGAGTCGGCGCCCCTCGCACGGACGGCCTCGTCGACGAGGCGCGCCATCCGCTCGGCGGTCGCATCCCACGAGGTTCGGGAGAGAACCTCGCGTCCACGGGCGATCCGCGCGGCCCGCTCCTCCTCCGATTCCCCTAGAAACTTCTCGCAGGCGGAGGCGAACTCGGGGGCCGTCTCGGCGATGGCAACCAGCCCCGAGTATTCGGCGACGACGTCGGGCACCGGCGTCGAGACGACGGGCTTGTCGGCGGCGAGGTACTCCAACGTTTTCGTCGGGCTGATCGAGCGCGTCGCCTCGGTCATGGCGAAGGGCATAAGGCACACGTCCCACCCCTTGAGGTACGCTGGCAACTCCTCGTACGACCGGAATCCGGGGTAGTGAAGGTTCTGCCGACGGGGCAAAGCCTCAGGGTCGATCTTGTTGACCGGACCCAGCATCACGAGGTGCCACTCGGGGTGGGAGGCGGCGACCCGATCCAGGAGAGCAAGGTTGATGCGTTCATCTATGGAGCCGAAGTACCCGAGCACCGGAGCGCCGCCGAAGATCGTGTCGTCCGGAACCTCGGTCTCCTCCCGCGTGGCGGACCGGTAGTGGTCGGTGTCGACGCTCGACGGGAAGGGGTGGATGTTGTCGTGGCGGTCGACCCGAGCTTCGTACATCGAGCGTCCTCCGGCAAAGACCAGGTCGGCAAGCTCGAGCAGCCGCGCTTCCTCGGCGAGAAGCTCCCGACCGCTCCGGAAGACGCCGGTGAGGTCGTGCATCCCGGCGAAGGCGGAGAGCTCGTCCATGCAGTCGTAGACGACGGCGCGCGGCGCGGGGAGGGCGTCCATGTAAGGCATGAGCGTCGGCGCGTAGATCCAGGCAACCGGGTCGGTCACGCCCGCTTCCTCGATCGCCTGGCGCACCATGCGTACCGGCTCCTCGATCGACGCACCGTAGCCCTCCGCGAACCAGGGCACGATCCGGGTTACGCCAGGGGCGCGGGTCTCCACCAGCGTGAAGGGCTCGGCCTCGCCCTCGAAGATCGGCTCCTCCACGTAGAAGACGCGCCGGTCCCGCGCGAGACGCGCCATGAGGTGCTGAGGCCGCTGGTAGACCCAGTCCCACCTGAGGTGCGCGAGGCACACGAGATCGGGCCGGCTCACTCCGCGCCCGCCAGGTCGCCCAGCTCCTCGCCGTGGACCGCCTGGGTCGCCTCCATGCCGTTCTTCCCTTCGGCGGAGGCGGCGCTGTTCGCGCCCCGGTGTCCTGCCCCGTTTCGGCTCGGAGCGCCCGAAAGTCGCTCCGGCGGCTCGGGCAGCGGTTTGGCCTGCGCGCCGGCCCAGGTGGTCTCCGGCTCGCCGGTGAGGAGCGAGTTGACCACCTCCACGCCCTGCATCACGGAGTGGTCCATGTTGCCGATCTCGTACATCCACGCGCCGAACCTGCCCCGGGAGAAGATGCCCTCGCCTATCAGGTACCCCTGTATCACTCGGAGCGCCGGGTCACGCTTTATGGTCGGAACCGGGTAGGTCTGGTTTACGTCGAGCAGCCAGCGGGAGACGACCTCGTCGCCGGGCTCCAAGAGCTTCGTGTTGCGCATCCCCTCGACGACCCGGTCCACTATCGTGGTCTTGTCCTCGTGCTTGTGGGGGGAGTACGAGGTCTCGGTCAACATCGAGAAGCACCCCTCGGGGGCCATGTTGGGCGAGTAGTGCGAGAGGTAGGTGACCCGGTAGAAGGGCGAGCTCGTCTCGGGGTAGTACATCCAGCACTTCTCGGTGTCGAGCTCGCGCCCCACGCCGATCCCGACGAACAGGCCGCCCGAGTACGAAAGCTCGTCGGCGGCCGCGACCACCTCGGACGGGCAGCCATCGATCATCTTCACCACCTTGTCGAGCGGAACGGTCGAGACGAGGACGTCGTACTCCTCGACCGTCCCGTCGTCGAAGGTGACCGTTCGCTTTTTGGGGTCGATGCGCTCGGCCCGGATGTTGAGGGTGAGCTTGTCCTCGATGAAGCGCCGGAACGGTTTGTACAGGCCGCCCGTCCCGTCGTAGAGGGGGTACTTAAACGTGGCGTTCGGCCCCCAGGAGACGTCGTCCTGGTCGAGGATCACGTTCCTCAGGACCCGCTCCAGGTCCACGACCGCGACCCGCTCGCCGAGCCAGTGATGGCTCATCATCTCTTTGGGGTGCGCCCAAACCTTGAAGTTGTAGGGTTCCATGAAATACTTGACGATCCCCGGACCGAAGATGCGCCGCATCCACTCGCCGAAGTGCTCCGGCGGGCCATCGTAGCCGCGGATCGAGGAGTCGCGCGCCCCGATCAGGCCCTGCACGCACTCCAGGACGACCTCTTTGGGAAGGCGATGTATGTTGTTCTGGAACGGGTAAGGCGTGAAGCGGTCCATGATCCAGACCCAGGACTCGCGCTGCAACTCGGTGTAGTCCTCGCCGAGGAGGATGTCGACGAGCCGGTCGAAGTACTCGTAGTGCGAGAACATGACGTGACCGCCGATGTCCCACGTGAAGCCGTTCTCGTCCGTGAACGAACGCGCCAGGCCCCCGACCTCGTCGTTGGCGTCGTAGACGGCCCAGTTGTCGTAGCCGAGCTCTCGGAGTCGGTAGGCAGCCCCCAGGCCGGTTGGTCCCGCACCAAGGATAATGACCCGCTCTTCGCTCATGCCTCTCCCATCGGCTAAGTACTCTTACATCAAAAGTAAGCTAGATTCATGTAATCTAAGTAGATCAGTATAGATTGCGTATGCGTTCTGTCAAGTGTGTAAAAGTCCCATGCAACTCCACTCCTCACTACTCGTTAGCTCGCGACCAGTTGCGGTTGTTCCGCCATCTGCTCCTCCCTTCGATCTAGCTTCGCCAAGGACCCAGCACTGAAGTAACGTTTTGAGACCTGCCACTCCAATTCGTGCTGCTCACAGAGCACCACCCCCACAAGCCAGATCACCGATTCCTCGGTCGGGAAGATGCCCACCACGTTCGTCCTCCTCTTTACCTCCTTGTTGAGCCGCTCCAGCGGGTCGTTGGATCATATCTTCTGCCAGTGCTCTGACGGGAAGGCAGCGTAAGCCAAGACGTCTTCCTCGGCCTCGTCCATCAGCTCCGCGCAAGCCCCGGGAACCGAGAGCGGAAGCCGTCCGAGACCCTGCGCCACACTGCTCGCGGGCGCTATGGGCATCGGGCTGCTGGGCGAAGACGGTGCGGATGGTTGCGTCCACCATCTGCTGGGCCGCCTTCGGGGCCAGGGAGAGGGCGTTGCACATGAAATGCACCCGCCGCCACCTCTGCCACGACACGCGCCTACTAAGATGGCTTCGATGGCGCCTTGAGGCCCCGGTGGGCGTCGCTGGTGAGCAGCCTCACCCCCGCAAAGACCCCGGGCGACCAAAGAGCGCAAAAACGATGCCCAGAAAGCGCCGTCTCCTCGCTCGAACCCACGTCCAACCCCAAGATCTCCCGCTCTCCCGTCTCTCCCTTTACGCCGCCGACGGCGCGATCACCACCGCACAACCGAGCTCACCCGCCCATCCTGGCGGGTCTTCACGTAGGTAGCGTCGTAGGGACGTAGGGGTAAGCGCCTTCGAGAGGCCTGTTGCGGCGGAAGCGTTCGACCTCCCTCAGCGGTGTTCATAAGTACTGAACCTCGACCTCGTA
>JADDPR010000117.1:0-13738 GCA_016781775.1 Rubrobacter sp.
GGAGGAGCTGAGGGCCGGGGTCCGCGAGCGCGAGGCCGGCCAAGTCAACGTGCGCAAGACCGTACACACCGAGCGCGAGCAGATCGCCGTCCCCAAGAGGCGCGAGGAAGTTAGCGTGGATCGGGTGCCGGTGAACGACGGCACGCCCGGAGAGATCGGCGAGGACGAGGTCTCGGTCCCGGTGGTCGAGGAAGAGGTCGTCGTCGAGAAGCGGCCGGTGATCAAGGAAGAGGTGAGGATCCGCAAGGACGTGGTGCAGGAGGAGGAGATCGTCGAGGAGGACGTGCGCAAGGAGGAGATCGACATCGACGACGCCTCCGGCACCGGCGGGCGGCGGAGCTAGCAGAAGCGGTACGAGCGTCGTCTACGGGGCGCGACATCTGGCAGCACTGCTGCGGAAGGTAGCCGGAGCCTCCGTCCCCGCGAGGCGGGGACGGAGGCTCCGGCAAGGCGCGTACTCACTACGCGATGGTGGAGCCACGAGAAGGGAGAATATGGGTAGGGACAGAGATCGGGGCAGTCCGGTCGAGCCCGGGGAGGCCCGGGCGTACGGCAACGACCCGGACGCCGTCGAGGTGCGCCGCAAGGGTGCAGGCGGCTACGCTGACGGTCAGGTCCGGGCGGCGGGAGCCTCTACACAGACCGGGCGCTGGTCGGAGGAAGCCCGCGTGCAGGATCTCGCCCGGCGAGGAGCCAGGCAGGCGCTCGACGAGAAGGAACAGGAGTCGGGCGGCGGCGGCCTTTACGGGAGCGAGATCGATTCTTCCCACCTCGTCGGGGCGGCACTGGCCGAGCTTGTGGGGACGTTCATCCTGGTCTTCGGCGGGACCGCTGTTGCGGTAGGGGCCATCCTGAGCCGTCCCACGGCCGGCGCGGCCTACGATTCCCTGGCCGTAGCTCTCGCCTTTGGTCTGGCCCTCGCGGCCGTGGTCGCCGCCGTGGGGCACGTCTCGGGGGCGCACGTCAACCCGGCCGTCACCCTGGGCATGGCCGCAGCAAAGAAGTTCCCGTGGGCGTACGTCCCGGTTTATATCGTCGCGCAGCTGGCTGGCGCCGTGCTCGGGGCTCTCGCCACCTGGCTGACGTTCGGCGGCCCGGGCAGGAGCGAGGCCTTGCTGGCGTCCCCTTCCCCCGCAGCGGGAGTCGGGGATCTTCGGGCCTTCCTTATAGAGGTTCTCATCGGTTTCGTACTGGTGTTCGTGGTGATGGCGGTGGCCACCGACGATAGGGCACCGGCCGCGATCGCCCCGATAGCGGTGGGTTTCGCCCTCGCGGTCGGGATCTTCATCGCGGGGCCGATCACCGGGGCCGCCGTCAACCCGGCGCGTGCCCTGGGGCCGATGCTCGTGTCGGGCACCTTCACGAGCGTGTGGCTCTACATCCTTGGGCCATCGTCGGGGGCGCGCTGGCCGCGCTCATCTACGACCGCTTCATGGCCCAGACCGAAGCCCCGAGCTAAGGGGACCGGTGGGCTTGTCGAGGCCACGAGCGACCTCGCCCTCGGCTAGCCCCGGAAGAGAATCGACCAGGAGAGGACACGGATGAGTTTTTTGTTGAGGCGGATCCTGATCGCGGCGGCACCGGTCATCTGGCGCAAGATCCAGCAGCGCCGTCGCAGGAGGTAGCCGGAGGAGCCGGCGAGGGGCGAAGGCCCCAAGAACGGGATCATCACACGGTAGAGCTACGGACGAGAGGAGCAACATGGGCAGGAACAGAGATAGGGACCAGGGTAGGCCGGTGGAGCCCGGGGAGGCCCGGGCGCACGGCAACGACCCGGACGCGGTGGAGATAAACCGCGAGGGTGGTCGCGACGGGGGGAGACTCGGGCCGAACATAGACGCCCAGGGTCGCGACATGGACAACCCGCAGGCCGATACGGGCTCGCGGCGGGCAGGAGGGGAGCGCGAGAGCCGCGCCGAGTCTCGCGCCGGTTCCCGCGAAGGGCGCGGCCAGCAAGACGCAAATCGTCGGGGGAACGACAACTCGGACGGCGACAGGGGCACGAGCTGGATCAGCGTGATCTTCGGCCTGCTCGCCGCCCTCGGCGCCAGCCTGATCCTAAGCGGCATCGTCGGCGGCATCGTCGCCGCTATCCTCGGCGCCCTCGGGGTTGGCGGCGGCGCTGAAGGCGGGGCCGCGGGCCTCATCGGCGTCCTTCTGACGCTGTTGCTCGCCTTCCTCATCGGAGGCTACGTCGCCGGGCGTATGGCGAGCCGCTCTGGGGTCAAGCACGGCCTCCTCGTGCCGCTGCTGTTGCTCGTGCTGACGATCCTCCTTGCGCTCGTCGGGGCGCTCGTGGGCTACAGCCTGATAGACAACCTTCAGGGCGTCACTCTGCCCCCCGTCCCCTCGGTACCGGGCGCCGCTCAGCAGGAGGCTCCGCAGAACCTCGGTACGATCCTGACCGTCTCGGGCATCCTCGCCCTGCTCGTGCCGTTCCTGGGTGGGGCCCTCGGTGGCGCCTGGGGCGCCAAGACCGGCCGGAACCGGCCGTAACAAACGAGAGCAGTCCTTACCGAGGCCGGCCACCATGGTCGGCCTCGGGTCTTGGAGAAGCAAAGCTCCAATAAAGAGCGGCAGTCGGTGACCGACTGCCGCTCTACTTCTGTAACCCTCGTACATTTCGGGTTGGTACCGCTGCGTTCGGGGTTCTGCCTTGGGCCCTTGGCCTGAGGAGTCGGGTTCGGGATGGTTTAGCGTTCGCCCGTCCCTTTCGGGGGGTCGTTGCTCTTCCCTTCGGCTTCCTCGTCGCCGCCCCCGATGGCCGGCCGCTCGGAGCCACCAGGTTTGTTGTCGCCGATCTCGGCGACGAAGTCCTGAATGCCGCGGCCGAGGGATTTGGCCATGTTCGTGACGCGGCGGGGTCCTATGATGAGCCCGAGGATGGCCAGGACGATCAGGATCTCAAAGGGGCCGATGCCCACTAGTAGCGCCGGGCTTCCATTAATTGCTTGAGGCGCACGAGGGAGCGTTCCGCGTTTCTGCGGGCGAAGCGCTCGATGCCGACGAACCGGGCGGCGCGCATGAGGGCCTTGTTTTTCAGCCGGAAGTCTCCGGTGTAGGTGACGATGCAGGAGGTGCCGCCGTCCGGGGCGACCTTTACCTCGCCGCCGCCCTCGATGGTGGTGAGGTAGGACCAGCGGATGAGACCGTTCCCGTGCTCCAGGACCTTCGCCTCGGGTTCGAGGCGCCCGACCGGGCTCTCCAGCATGAGGCGGTAATGGTCCTCGGAGAGCTTCTCGATACCCTCGACGCCGACCATCCACTCCTTCGCGTTGCGGAAGTCGCCGATGTAGGAGGAGACGTTCTCAGCCGGCACGTCGACGCGCTGCTCGACGGCGACGGGGTCCGGGCCGTTCCCTTCCTCCCTCATCCCCACCCCAGCTCCGCGATCCGCTCTTCATCGAAGCCGAAAAAGTGGGCGATCTCGTGTACCACCGTCACCCGGATCTCCTCCTCCAACTCGTCCGAAGCGAAGTCCCGCTCCAGCGGCCCGCGGAAGATCGTGATCCTGTCCGGCAGACCGTAGTAGTCCGAGCCGCGCTCCGTGATGGGCACCCCTTCGTAGAGACCGTAGAGCGTGTCTTCCTCGCCCCCGGCAAGGACGTGCTCCTCCGGCCAGTCTTCGACGACGATAACGACGTTCTCCAGGTACCGCGAGAGCTCCGGCGGCACCCCCTCCAGGGCGCGCTCCACGAGCTCGTCGAAGTCCCGCTCATTCACGCGGGTTATTGTACACGCGGGCATAACGGGTTTCGGGCTACTTGAATTCGGCGTTGCCGTCGTCGGCCATCACCACGGAGCCGTTGATCGCGTCGGCCTCGTCGGTGCAGAGGAGGGCGACGACGTCGGCTATCGCTTCCGGGGCGATGATCCTACGCCGCATCTGCACGTTGGCGAGCCGGTCGTTCATGCCCATGTCCTTATAGCCCTGGATGATCGGGGTGTCCACCGCCCCCGGCGCCACCGCGACGACCCGGATGCCGTAAGGTGCGAGCTCCAGGGCCGCCGCCTGCGTCATGATCTTCACCGCACCCTTCGCTGCGTGGTACCCGAAGACGCCCGGCGTCGCATAGAACGAATAAACCGAAGCCGTGTTCACGATCGTGCCCCGAACCCCGAGGTCCCGCATCTTCCGCCCGGCGGCGAGGATACCGTAATACACCCCAAACTGGTTGACCCGGACCACGCGCTCGTAATCCTCCGGCTCGTGCTCCAGAAGCGGTGCATAATGCCCCGTCCCGGCGTTGTTGAACATGATGTCGAGCGTGCCACAAGCCTCCACGGCCCGGTCCACGGCCGCCTCCACCTCCTCGAACCTCGCGACGTTGGTGTGGACGAACATCGCCTCGCCGCCCGCCTCCTTGACCAGGCGAACGGTCTCCCCGCCGCCCTCCTCGTTGAACTCGGCGACGACGACCCTCGCCCCCTCGCGGGCGAACTTCAGTGCCGTCGCCCGCCCGATGCCGCTCCCCGCCCCCGTCACGATTGCTACCTTGTTCTCGAGCTTCACAAGCATCTCCCGTATCGGCCTCGAAAGATCGAATTCTAACCAGAGGCCTCACCGAACGGTCGTGGGGCCGACGCCGGGGTGGACAGATGCGATACTCCTGCCCGTACGGTACGGATGTCGCTTGGGAGGTGTCGTCGTTGAGGTTCCTGTCCGGTTCGCGTTTGGGGCGCTGGGTTGTTTGGGTGGTCTACAAGGTTCGGAACAAGCCCCTGCCGGTGCCGCACGCGGCGGAGTGGATGATGATCCCGGATCACTCCGTTGAGCAGGTCCTCGAGACCGGCGCGCTGGCGAGCCTCTACCCCGACGACGTCCTCGAAGCCGCCCGCCGCATGGACCGCCAGCGCCGCGAGCACGACGAGCGCTACGAGAAGGGGTCGCGGGAGACCTAGGAACTACCCCCGGCGGGGCTATCCGCCGAACGGGTACTCCCCGACGGGCTCCCACGGCCCTCCGAGGTAGCGCCACAGGAGCAGGCCCTCGCCACGAATTTCGAAGGGGGAGAAGGAGCCTTCGAGCTCCCGGTGCAGGGCGCGCGCTTTCTCGGGTGAGACCTTATTCTGCACCGTGACGTGGGGCCTGAGGCCTTGACGGTCCTGATTCGTTAGAAACGGCTCCCACGCCTTCGCCAGGCGTCTCCTGAGGCCGACGAGCTCCGGAGCTTCGAGCTTGTAGGCGACACCGCGTCCCATGAACAGAAGGCCGGCCGCCCTCAGCGTTATCGGCTGCTGCCGGCCGCAGGCTTCCCGTATCTCCTCGACGACCTCGCCTTCCCGGTCTCCGGGCAGGTGGTGGAAGAGCGTCAGATGGGCGGAGAGGTAGTTGCGCTCGGGCGGGAAGTGGGCCTCGCGCAGGCGGTCGAACCACTCCTGCGACGCCTCGTCCATCTTCAGCGTCAGGATGAGGGGGGCGGGGCTCGGGGCGTCGGCGGCCAGGGGTAATCCTCCTCGGGGAGCTCGCGTCGGACTGGGCCCGCCTTTTATAGCGGCTCTCCGTGGGGCGCGCCACCCTCCCCGTCGCGCAGCAATATACTGGGCTCATGGACCTCTTCGACTCTCAAGGCGCCGACGCCCTCGCTCGCCGGGCGCCGCTCGCCGAGCGCCTGCGTCCGAAGGATCTCGACGGCGTGGTGGGCCAGGAGCACCTGACGGGGCCTGGAAGGCCGTTGCGGAGGGCCGTGGACGGGGGGAGGGTAGGGGCGATCGTCCTGTGGGGTCCGCCGGGCACCGGAAAGACCACGCTTGCTCGGGCCCTGGCCGACGTGACGGAGGAGGAGTTCGTCCCCTTGAGCGCCGTGACGAGCGGGGTGAAGGACCTCCGCGGCGCCCTGGACGCTGCCCGCGAGCGCCTCAAGTACGAAGGAAACGGCACGCTCCTCTTCGTGGACGAGGTCCACCGCTTCAACAAGGCTCAGCAGGACGCCCTCCTGCCAGCTTTGGAGGAGGGGCTCGTGGACTTTGTCGGGGCGACGACGGAGAACCCTTCCTTCGAGGTGACGGCCCCGCTCCTCTCCCGCTCGCGCGTCCTCCGCCTCCGCTCGCTCTCGGCGGAGGGGATGCACCGGCTTCTCGCCAGAGGGCGGGAGGCCCTCGGGGTCGAGGTCTCGTCCGAGGCCGAGGAGTACCTTATGCGGCTCTCGGGGGGCGACGGACGGAGGCTTCTGAACGCGTTGGAGGTGGCTGCGGGCTCCTCGTCCGGGAGCGTCGAGGTCGGGGACGTCGAGGCGGCGGTGGGGGAGAGGGCTCTGCGCTACGGGCGGGAGGAGCACTACGACGTCGTGAGCGCGTTTATCAAGAGCGTGCGCGGCGGCGATCCGGACGCCGCGCTGCACTACCTGGCGCGCATGATCGAGGCGGGGGAGGACCCGGTGTTTATCGCGCGCAGGCTCGTGATCCTGGCCTCCGAGGACATCGGCAACGCCGATCCGCACGGCCTTCCGCTCGCCGTCGCCGCGACGGAGGCCGTCCGGCTCGTGGGGATGCCCGAGGGGCGCATCCCGCTCGCCCAGGCCACGACATACCTGGCCTCCGCCCCCAAATCCAACGCCTCCTACAAGGCGGTAGGGGCCGCCCTCGAAGACGTCCGCCGCGGCCCCCAGCCCGAGGTACCGATGCATCTGCGCAACGCTCCGACCGGGCTGATGAAGGGCGAGGGCTACGGCGCGGGCTACCGTTACCTACACGACGACGAGGCCGAGGGGATGAACGACCATTACCTGCCCGAGGAGATGGGCGGGCGCGTCTATTACGTGCCGAAGGAGAGCGGCGCGGAGGCGGAGATCAAGGCCCGGATAGATCGGTGGCGCGAGGCGAGGGAGAGGGGACGGTAACCTCCGGACGAGCCGGTCTTATCGGGTGCTTCTTCCGGGCCCGGAGCTTCCGAACTCCGGGCCGAGGCAGTCCATCCAGATCTCGTCCCACATCCGCCCGTTCGCGAAGTAGCTCTGTCTGCGGCGCCCTATCTCCTTGAAACCGGCTTTCTCGTAGGTCCGTATCGCCCCATGATTGAACTCGAAGACGCCAAGCATGACGCTGTGCAAACCGACGACGTCGAAAGCGTAGTCGAGCATGAGCCATGTGGTCTCGGTCCCGTAGCCCTTGTTCCGGTACTCCGCCTCGCCGATGCTGATACCGAACTCCGCCCTGCGGTTGCGGTAGTCCACGCCCATCAGCGCGACCGTGCCTATGGGATTTAGCGTAGCTTTCTCGTACACCGTGAAGGGGATGTTCGTCTCGGACCTGGCTTCTTTCTCGTACCAATCCGTCTCTCGCTCCACGGTGAAGGGCGCGAAGGTGCCGACGGCGCGGGCGGTCGCGGGGTCGTTCATCCAGCGGGCGTAGAGCGGCACGAGGTCCCGGCGGAGCGGGCCGAGCGCCACGAGCTCGCCTTCGACGTTCAGAACCGGGGGCTCGTCAGGGTTATGCTGCGGGGTCTCGCTCGTCCCGATCGGCCCCCTCCTTTCCCGATTCGATGGAGGACGCATCGCCATCCAGCGCGGTCTTTTCGTTTGTCTCGACGAGGAGGGCTAGAAAGACGAACGGGGCGAACCAGATCACGTACGGGTAGAACCAGTAGTTGAAGGTGAGCTGGAAGGCGATGATGAGGGCGGCCGAGAAGGCGGCGAGCCTTCTGACGGTGCGCCGCCTCGGGAAGACGGCGACGACGAAGGCGAGGATTATGGCGCCGAACTCCAGCGGTCCTTGCAAGAAGGAGAGCTCGGGCACCTGGGTGAAGATCGTCCACGGGGTCTCCCGCTCGCCCTGGAAGGCGAGGGTCTTCTCGTAGAAGAGCTGCGCGGCCCCGATGGGATCCCCGTCCAGCGCCAGAACCCAGAAGCTGAGCAGGACGACGGCGATGCCGCCGAGGACGAAGTCGAGGATGCGCCCCCGCTTGCCGACGCCGTCGTGGAGCATCCACAACGGGGCGAGGACGAGGGGGAAGAGCTTGGTGGCGAAGCCGGCCGCGATCGCGGCGCCGCGGGCGACGGGCAGGGTGGCGGTGGCGAGGCCTACCGCCATGACCGCCGCGACGATGACGTCGTTGGTGTTGTTGTTCGTCGAGTAGAGGGTGTACGGGAAGACCGCCCAGGCGAAGAAGAGGGCCGCAGCCCCCTTCGGCCCGGCGTAGCGCCAGCCGGCGACGAGGAGGGCCGCCGCCCCGACGATAAAGGCGAAGACCGTGGCCCCGTGGGCGGCGGGGAGGAAGTCCCACTGGCCGGAGAAGCCGAAGATCAGGTTGAAGGGCACGTAGATCAGGTAGTTCAAGGGCCCGTACGTGTCGCCGGTTCCGACGTCGTCGGGCATGTTGCCGTAGGGCAGGGTGCCGTCCAGGATCCTGTCAGCCCCCACGACCCCCGCGTACCCCACGTCGATGACGCGCGAGTCGAGGTTGAGGGCGAGAACGAACCCGCTTGCGAGCGCCGCGAGGACGAACAGGACCCCCGTCGGCAAGTTGCTCGTCTTACCGACCCTCTCCCCGTAGCCGAAGCCCATGAGGAGCGTCCGTCCGAACAGGTACAGGAGCGGCGGGTACCACAGAAGGACGGACCAGAACGAGTCCCCCTCCCGGAAGAAGCCGTGCGAGACGAGAAAGCCCAGGAGCGCCAGGACGTCGAGGTTGCGCAAGGAGAAGAGCTTCTCCGTGCGCCAGAAGGCCGCGGCGAAGAAGAAGGCTAAAGTACCCCAGACGTACCAGTAGTTGGCCTGCTTGCCGTAGGCGCCGTAGTCGCCGCGGGCCATGTGCCAGCCGACCTGATCCCCGGTCCACACGTAGTTCGATTGCCAGGTCTCGTCGTCGATGCCTACCCGCACGATCTCCTTCTGCCCCTCGTCCCCGATCGGCATGCCGCCGACGGAGCCCTCCTCTTGGACCTCGAAGTGGACCGTCCACTCGCCCTCGTCGTACTCGGCGCGCGTGGTGTAGGGGGGATGCTCCAGAAGCTCCCGGCGCACCTCCGGGATCGCCGTGGCGACCTTGATCGCATCGTCCTCCGACAGATCCGGGTACACGATCTCATCCACCGCGGGCGACACCTCCACGTCCCGCGTCTCGCGCGTGTCGTCCACGACCTCGACGCGGCCGACCGTACTCCCGGACGCCCCCTCGACGAAAGCGACGCGCCAGACGTCGCGGTCGGGGTCGTACTCGGACGAAGCCTCGACCGTCGGACGCTCCGCGAACTCCGCCAACTCGGGTACAAGGCTCGCTGCCCGCTCCGCCTCCCGCGCATCCGTCTGCGTCCCCGGCGCGAGACCGAGGACCGGGAGGAGCAGGGCGAGCAGTACGGCAACCGGCCAGAACCTCCTCACGACGCCGCCCTCCCCGGCTCTCCGTACGCGGTCTTGCGCCCTTCCCCGGCCTCGGGGGGAAGCACGAGCAGGAGTACCCAGAGGACCACGAGGATGAGGTTGCGCTCCAGAAGCAGGTTCACGGCGGAGGCGTCCATCGAGAGCAGCCTCTCGTAGTGCTCCGGAAAAATCTTCGAGGTCGTCCAGCAGGCCCCGAGGTAGAGCCCCGCCGCCCCAAGGAGCCACAGCCCGCCCGCGCACAGGGGAATGAGGGGGAGAAGCCAGAGCATGTACTGCGGCGAGAGCACCTTGGAGCCGATCATAAACGCGAGCACGAACGCCGCCCCGTAGCGCGGCACCGAGGCCGGCCCGAACCGCCCAACCAGGTGCTCCCGATACATCACCGCCGCCGTGACGACGACCAGCGCCCCGGTTATGGGCAGGCTCATCGAGCTCCAGAACCCGAAGCCCGGCCCCAGCACGTCGAACGCCCCGAACTCGTAAACGACCCTCTCTGCATAACCTAGCTTCATCAAGACGGAGGCGGCCACCGACTCGACCTGCAGCCCGCGTTCGGCATGGTAGGCGAAGCTCTTCAGAAGCCCACCTCCGCCCAGCAGGGCGGCCGGCACGAAGAAGGCCGCCACCACGAACGCGAAGATGGCGGACCCCCCTACGAACCTTCGCCACCCCCCGAGCCGCGCCGCGAGGAGGGCGAGTGGCGGCCCCGCGAGCGCCGGGACGAGCTTCGCCGCCGTCCCCACTCCGAGGGAGACCCAGGCGGCGGCGAGCGCCAGCGAGGAAGCCGCCCCGGCCCTCCTCGACCGGGCGGCGAGGGCGACCGCTACGGCGACGGTGAAGGAGACGACGGCGTCGTAGCGGGTCACGGCGACCGGGTTGAGCAGGATCGTTGCGCCGACGAAGACCATCGCGGCGAGGAGCCAGGGGAGGCCCAGAGCCCTCGCAGAGAGCGCCGTCAGGACGAGCGAGGCGACGAGGAGGAGCGCCATCTCCGAGGCGAAGAGGGTCGCATAGGAGGCCGGGCCCTGGGAGAAGATGGCCGGGGGCACGAAGAACGGGAGGCTCCCCGGCGGGTACTCGATAAAGAAGTCCCGGTAGGGGACGGCGCCCGACAGGATCTTCTCCCCGGCCATCTGATAGGTAAGGATGTCGCGCGATCCCGCCGCCAGCGACGGGGTAAGCCCCCGGAAGCGCTGCATGAGCCCGGCGTACATGTAGGCCGCGAGCAAGGCGAGGGGCACCCAGAACAGCAGGCTGCCCAGGAGCGGGCCAGCTTTCCCCTTACCTCCGAGGGCCGCAAGCCTCTGCCCGAGCCTTTGATAAGCGGCGCCCCTGATTACGGCGCCTCCTCTAGCTCCTGACCGAAGAGATCGGCCAGGGGTTCGAGGCCTTCGGGGGCGCCCGTGACGAGGAGGGAGTCGCCGCCCCTCAGGGTGTAGGTGTCGCGCGGGCGGTAGGTCCAGCGCCCGCCGCGGTTCACCGCGAGGGCGTACATCCCCGTCTCCGTTTCTATGCGCAGGGAGCCTAAAGTTCGGCCGTCGGCGGGGGAGGCCGGGGAGACGGTCAGCTTCAAGACGATCTCGTCGGATTCCCCGACGGCGGCCGAGAGGACGGGGTGTACCTCCTCGCCCTTCTCCACGATCCAGACCATCTCCTGGGCGCAGTCGGCGATCGCCTCCGACGCCGTCGCCAGGTGCAGGATGCCGCGCAGGCGCGGTGCGTCCTCGACCTCGCGGGCGGCGAGGAGGACCCAGCGCTCGATGCGGTAGCGCATCTCGTCCATCTCGTCCTCGATCGCGACGACCTCCCGGGCGAGCCCCGCGTCGTAGTAGAGGAGCGCCGAGTACGCCAGGCCCACGGCGACCTCGGAGAGGTTCTTCATCTCGATAAGGATGTCCACCGCCCGTTCGAGCTCCGAGAGCCCGTTGGACGGGGCACCATCGCCTCCGGCTTGTGGCGTAGGACGGACGAGGGGGGCGCCGGCGAACTCCCGGATCTCCGCTACGCCTTCTGGCGGACCCTGCAAGAAGAGGACGTCGCCCGCGCGCAGCACGTCCTCGGGCTCGGGGTCGAAGTTCCACACGTCGCCCGTGCGGATCGCGATGGGGCGCATCCCGGTTTCCACCGGAAGGTCCAATTCGTCGAGGCTCCGGCCGTCCAGCGTGCTCTCGGGGGCGATGTGGACGCGGCTCGTAATCTCCTCGGCCGCCGGCAGGTCCTGGAGGAGTTCGGGGGGGATGCCGAGCTTCTTCTCGACGATCTTCGCGATGTCGATCGCGGCGTTCCCGATCTTCTCTATGTCCTGCACGACCTGCAGGATGCCGGCCATCTGCTCGGCGTCGGCGTGGCTTCTCGCCGCGAAGATCGCGAGGCTCCTCATGTCGAAGACGAGGTCGTTCAGGCGCCTCTCGAGGCGTATCACCTCCTCGGAGAAGTCTTCCGAGTTGTAGAACAGGGCCGCGTAGGCCAGGTCGACCATGAGCTCGGAGGTGTTCTTCGCCTCCGAGAGCATCTCCTTGAGGTTCCTGGGTCGGGCGTCGCGCATGGTTTCTAGGGGCTCCTAACCGGCCAATCCGAAGACGATCATGGCTATTATAAGGCTCATAAATCCGAGGAGGTCCACCGCCGCCGTGATGATCGGGATCCCGTACGTGTCCGGGTCTAGCCCGAAGCGGTAGCTCAAAATGCTCCCGTAGTAGGCCGCGAACACGGCCGCCGTCGTCGCTATAAGGCCCGCCAGGGCGCTGATCCCGAGCATCGCCCCGAACCCAGGGCTGGCACCCTCGCCGAAGAGCGTCACGGCCAGAAAGTGAGACGCTCCCCCGATAAACAGGTACACTCCGGTGGCGAAGATGTAGATCAGGGTAAAGTCCCGGAAGGCATCGACGGGCGGAAACCCTCTGGGCTCCAGAAGTCCGAGGTGGACTTTCGACGAGAGCCGGCTCGAAAGTATCCCCCCGAGAGCCCCGCCCTCCTGCAGAAACGCCGGAAGCAGGATCGAGAGCGCGAGAATCGTCGTGAACTGCTCCTCGCGGTCCTGCAGGGCGACCCCGACGAGGATGGTGACCGTCCCCGTGAGCGCCAGGATCGGCAGCGACTCGGCGAGGATGCGCCGGAGGTTCGGCACGCCGAGCCGGAACGCCGCCCCAACGGCCGCGAGCGCCACCGCTATCAGGGCGACGGCGAGGGCGCTCGAGAAGATCGGGATGCCTATAAGATAGGTAGCGACGACGAGGGACGGGAGGGTCAGGATGTCGCCCGCGGCCGTGATCGTGGGGGCCGCTATGTTGTCCATGTCCCAATCGCGAGCGACGCTCACCCGGGCCACGAGCACCGTGATGCCGAGAAGTAGGGTCCCCGCGAGCACGCCCCCGACCGTGGAGATCACCACGTAGTCGAAGACCGAGAGCTCCGTCGCGACCCCCAGGATGTCGGAGAGGTACCGCGCCAGAAACGCCAGAAACACACCCGATATAAGCGAGAGGACCGCCGCGGCCTGCACGTTCTCCGCCAGCACCCCTCTTCTGAAGCCGAAGCTGAAGAGGCCGGTTTGTATCGCGGTCGAGATGCGGCTCCCCATCGCTCCGAAGATGGCGCCGCGCATCCCTATCGCCGCCGGTATAAGCACCGCCAGCCCCACGAGCCGGTCCAGCGTCCCCGTGATCCCCGCGAGCGCGATCCCCGCCACAAGCTCCCCGACGGAGGAGATAAACAGAGCCACGAACCCCTGCCTCAGGGATTCTTTCTCCTGCGAGAGGTAGCCGTATACCCTCGGCCGGATCCGGGGTCGGTCCTGCAACCGGCGTCCCGGCTCCCGTCCCGATGCATCGCCCTCACGCCGTCCGAGGCGCCGCCTCTTACGCCGGGAGCCACCCCTGTCGCCACCCTCGATCACGATAGCTGTATAGTCGTTGGTCCGAACAAAGTAAAGAGCTTTCTAGTCCTCGGCAAGCACATCGCTCCGCAATAACAGCGCGTGCTCCCGAACGCCTCCGGAAACCTGCTCCTGTCGGGCATGACGCCCGTCCGCCGCGCCGTGACGCCGACGGTCGGGAGCCGCAAGCCGATGGCTACGCGCCGAGGGCCAAAGTCCGGCGACCGCAGGCCGCCCTCAGAGCATCCTCTTGCGGTGAAGGTAATAGAGCATGATCGAACCGATCGCGAAGAGGAAGGCGAGGACGACGAAGTAGCCGTAGCGCGTGGGGAGCTCGGGCATGTTCTCGAAGTTCATCCCGTAGACGCTCGTGATGAAGGTCAGGGGCAGGATCACGGTCGAGATGGCGGTAAGCTTCTGGATGCCCTGGTTTATGCGCTGGGTGGCGCGGGTCGTGTAGATCTCCATGGTGCTCGAGAGGTAGTCGCGTGTCGCTTCAATCGAGTCCATCACCCGGTTGAGGTGGTCGAGGATGTCCTGGAAGTA
>JADDPR010000117.1:13850-24122 GCA_016781775.1 Rubrobacter sp.
TCGTCGGGCGGGTGAACGTCGTGATGCTGTCCCTCTGGGGCAGCGCGATCCTCCTGAGCGAGGTGAGCAGGTGCTTGAGACCGAAAAGCTCGTCGAGCGCGTGGCTGGTGTCGTCCTCGTCGCCCCTGAGAAGCTTCGCTTCGACCTCGTCGGCCCGGGCCGAGAGGGTGTCCATGATCGGCAGGTACCCGTCCACGACCGCGTCGAGCACGGTGTGGTCTATCCTCGCCGCCGACGAGACGAACCCGTTCCCAGCCTTCAGCTTCTCCCGCACTCGACCAAGCTCCTTTACGGGCTTCGGATGCACGCAAACGACGTAGTTCTTACCCACGTACATGTCTACCTCGATGGTGCTCAAGCCGCGCTTCTCCTCGAGGATGCCGAACGAGAACAGGACCGCGAAGAGATACCCGCCGTAATCGTCGACCTTGGGCAGGTGGCTCTCGGTGAAGCAGTCCTCGATCGTGAGATCGTCGAAACCGAACGTCTCCGAGAGGAACCTCGCGTAAGGTCCGTCCTGCCCGCCGTCTTGGCTGGAGACGTCGCACCACACGATAGCGTCCTTGTCCGCGAGGTACCCCGATAACTCCTCCAATCCCACGTCGTCCTTGAGGTTTCCCGAGGAGTCGAGGACCATCAACTCCACGCTCTCTGGCAGCTTCTCCGTACCCGTACGCCCCATGGCCGGATTATACGGCGAACGCGCATCCATAGCCTCCCCTTGATCCGCGTACTCAGGGAGCGTCGGTGTTCGACGGGCTATGGGACGGGTCTCCGGAGCAGAACGAAGCCCCGAATCGGGAGGAATTGAAGGCCCCGAGCTTTCGTGCAGGGCGCGGCGGTACGAACGACGGTAAAAGTCCGAGCAACTATGTGCCACGAAGGAGGACCGCGGCGGGATTCGTTTCCCGCCGCGGTCCTCCTTGCGGTTTCTATTCGGTCGTCGGGATTAGGACTCGGCGTCCGGGTTGCCCGCCAGCTCCTCGCGGGGCTCGTCCTGGTCGCCGCCCTCGGGGGGGGTGTCCCCCTGGGAGGTGGCGTAGGCCACCGTTGCCAGAATACCGACGAGGCCGACCGGCGTGATCCAGCCGGGCAGTTTGATGCCGAGCAGCCTGTCGAGAGAGTACCTGTCGGGGCCGCTGAGGATGAGGGCGAGCGCTATGGTCATGTCGACCACTGGCAGCTCCGCGCCGCCGCTGGTCACCCATATCGGCTTGCCCTTGTGGGCGGTCGCCGTCGCCATCGCCATGGAGCCTATAACCCCGAGGGGGCCGAGGGGGTTGAGGAGGCCGAGGGCCGTCAACGCCCCGCCGCCGAGCTCCGAGGCTATGGCGAGCTGCGCCCAGGGCTTGCCGGGCTTCAACCCGAGCATCTCCATAAAGCCGGCCGTCCCCTCCGGGCCCGGGCCGTCGAAAGCCCCGAAGGCCTTCTGCGCGCCGTGGCCGGCCATCAGGCCGCCCAGGGCCGTCCTCAGGACGAGGGACGCCGCGTCGCTCATACCACCACTATCTTGCCTTCTACGTCTTGCCATTCGGCCCTCCTTCCGTCCCCCGATCCCGGGGGCTCTGCAGTTTCGTGCTCTCTACCCAGGAACGCCGGGTTCTACCGCCCGGCACCCTTCACCGGCGTGATGGGGGTGAGGCGCGCCTCGATCTCCTCGCGGCGATCCTCCAGGAACGGCGGCAGCGAGAGCCCCTCGCCGAGGTGCTCGGCGTCCTCGTCCGTGGCGAACCCGGGCCCGTCCGTGGCGATCTCGAAGAGCACGCCACCGGGCTCGCGGAAGTAGATCGACCGGAAGTAGAACCGGTCGATCTGCGGGGTGACCCCGATGCCGGCCTCGTAGATCCTGCGCCGCCACGCCGCGTGCTCCTCGTCGTTGGGCACCCTGAACGCCACGTGATGGACCCCGCCGCGCCCGAGATGCGCCCGCGGCGCCTCGGGATCGACCAGAACGTGTACCTCGGCCCCCGGACCGCCCGGCCCGACCTCGTAGATCACCACGCTCTTCCCGTCCTCCACGTACTCCCCGGTCCGGCGGAAACCCAGCACGTCGACCAGCACCCGCTCCGTCGGACCGAGCTCCCACAGGGCCAGGCGAACCGCGCCCAGCCCACGAATGCCGTACTCCGCGGGGACGGTGCTACCCTCCCACGGCACGCCACCGGTCACCCTCGCCCCGCTCTCGTCTACGAGCCGGAGCCGCTGGCCCTCGGGGTCGGTGAACGCGATGGACGCCCGCCCACCGTGGTCCTGGATGCCGCCGCGCGCCACCCCGAACTCGTCGAGCCGGCCTGCCCAGTACTCCAAAGCCCCACCCGGAACCCTCAACTCCGTCGCCGAAACCTCGCCGGCGCCCGGACGGTTCGGCGCGAGCCGCAAGGTCGGCCAATCGAAGAACGTAACCTCCGTCCCCGGCCTGCCCAGCTCGTCGCCATAAAACAAGTGATAAGCCGAGACGTCGTCCTGGTTTACCGTCTTCTTGACCAGCCTGAGCCCCAGAACGCCCGTGTAGAACTCCACGTTGTCCGATGCCTCCGTGGTCACCGCCGTCAGGTGATGCAATCCGCCTAGCTCCATGAGCCCTCCTCGGTTCAGCACTAAACTATAGCGATAGTTTAGTACTGAACTTAATCGTCGTCAAGGCCACGGTGGGAGGAGAGTGGGGCTTGAAGCGGATATGGTTTAGCTCTAAACTGAATACGTGGTTCGGGAGCGTGCGCGCGGAAATAGTTTGCGGAGACCGTCGGTGTTGGCTTACGTCAGGCTGTTGCGCGTCTCGCAGAAGGTCGAGCGGGAGCTCGCGCAGCAGTTGCGCCGCTTCGGGTTGAACAACGCGCAGTTCGACGTGCTGGCGCAGGTGGGGTCTGCGGAGGGTTTGACGCAGCAGGAGTTGGCCGACCACCTGCTCGTCACCAAGGGAAACGTCGCGCAGCTCGTGGCCCGGTTGGAGGGGCAGGGCACCATCGAACGTCGCCCCCGGGGGCGCACCAACCGCCTCTACCTCACTGAGGAGGGCCGCAAGCTCTTCGAGAAGGCGGTCCCGGAGCACGAAGCCCTCGTGGACGAGCGCCTCTCCGCCCTCACCAGGGACGAGCAGAGAGCCCTCCACGACCTCCTGCGAAAGCTCGACCGATCCCTGAGGCGTGCCCCCAAGAAACGGCCCGACGCTAACCCCCCGAGGGCTAGCGGCCCGGTATAAGGGAGCGGAGCCCGTCGCTCATGCGCTCCGTCGAGAACCCGAGCACTCGCCGCTGGTGATAAAAGAGGTCCACGCCGAGCGGAGCGAGGAGGGCGTCGGCGAGGTAGTCGGCGTCGAGCCCGACGGCGAGCTCGCCATCCCGCTGCGCGGTCCTCAGCAACCCGATAACCGTACACCGGAGCCAGCCGTAGGCGGGGTGGGCGAAGTGGGCGAGGCGCTCGGTCCCGTCCAGGGTCTCGTGCCCGCCGTACAGCAGGTCCAGGTTCTCGTCGTTAAACCGAACCAGCCGGTCGAGGAAGAGGCCCAGCTTCTCTACCGGCCCGGCACCATCCTCGCCCAGGCCCTCGAGCGTCTCGGCCTGGAGCTCCCGCGTCGGCTCGTCCAGGAGGGCGTGGCAGAGGAGGCCCTTGTGCGGAAACCTGCGGTAGAGGGTGCCCTTCCCGACGCCGGCCGCGCGCGCTATCTCCTCCATCGTCACGTTGACGACGCCGCGATCCTCGAACAGGGCCCGCGCCGCCTCCAAAATTCTGCCGCGGTTCCTCGCGACGTCCCGCCGCTCCGCCGCGCCGGACGCCTCCTGGCCCGAGAAGTCGAGGCTCTTTCGGAACCCGATCTTCGATTCTCCCATCTTCTCCAATCCCACTCCTTGAGTTTACATCCCCGCAGCATGGGGTAATATGGACGCTCGTCCATTTCGTACGGAAGGAGCAAGATGGCACTCAAGGTTGCGATCATTTACTACAGCGCGACGGGCAACGTTTACAAGATGGCGCAGGCCGCCGAGGAGGCCGCGCAGGAGGCCGGGGCCGAGGTTCGGCTACGCAAGGTGCCGGAGTTGGCTCCGGAAGAGGCGATCAAGAGCAACCAGGGCTGGTACGACCATCACCTGGAGACGCAGAACGTGCCCGAGGCCCAGCTCGACGACCTCGAGTGGGCGGACGCGGTCCTCTTCGGCACGCCGACCCGTTTCGGCAACGTCTCGGCGCAGCTCAAGCAGTTTATCGACACGACCGGCGGCCTCTGGTTCCAGGGCAAGCTCGCCGACAAGGTCGTCAGCGGGTTCACCAGCGCCTCGAACCAGCACGGCGGACAGGAGTCCACGCTGCTCACACTGTACAACGTCATGATGCACTGGGGCGCCATCGTCATCGCCCCCGGCTACAACGATCAGACGGTCTTCGAGGCGGGCGGCAACCCCTACGGGACCAGCTCCCTCGGACGCGAGGAGGGCCCCAACGAGCAGGAGCTCGCCGCCATGCGCTTCCAGGCGAAGAGGGTCGTCGAGAAGGCCCAGCTTCTCTCCGGGAGCCGCGTCGCTTAGGCCTACCTAGAAACCAGCCCGCGCGCGGGCGACGAATCGGAGAGGGGGCCCGGTCAGCAGATCGGGCCCCCTCCTTATGGGAAGGTTTCGAGCGCGATCTCCGTAGCTTTATCCAAGCCTTCCGGTCGGATCGAGTTGCAACCGACGGAAAGGTGCGGGACCGGAGGGACGGACGCAGCCGTAGCGAAAGCTACCCCTCGCACGCGGTCGCGTATCCGATCGCCAGGGCGGTAAGCATCGCCGCGCCGAAGAAGCGCTCGGTGAGCTACTCGCCTCTCACCTGCGGGATCTTCTGGGGGAACTGGTATTTCGCACCTTTCGCGCCGGGGAAGGCGAAGCTTGCGGCCTGGGACAGGTAATACTGAATCCGGGTGTAGACTTCCGATCGTGAGTACGACTACGCACGAGGAAGACCGCTCGTCCGCGGAGGAGCTGCGGCGCCGTTACCGCGAGGCCAAGGACCCCGTCGAGCGCTCCCACCACCAGATCGCTTGGCTGCTCGCCGAGGGCAGGACCGTGCGCGAGGCGGCCGGATACAGCGAGAGGTGGGTGCGCGAGCTCTCCCGCCGCTACCGCGAGGGAGGGGCCGAAGGGCTGAGCGACCGGCGCCACGGGAACCCCGGCGGAGCGGGTCGCGCCCTGCTCACCCTCGAGCAGCAAGAGGAGCTGAGGGCGGCGCTGGAGGCGCCTCCTCCGGACGGCGGGCTGTGGAGCTCTCGGAAGGTGGCCGGGTGGATCGGGCGCGGGACGGGGCGGCGCGGGGTGAGGGCGCAGAGGGGCTGGGAGTACCTGAGGCGCCTCGGCCACACCCCGCAGGTGCCGCGCCCCTCCGACGCCGACCCCGAGGAGCGGGAAGCGTTCAAAAAAAGCTCCCCGGACGGCTGAAGGAGGTCCGCCGGGCCCACCCCGAGGCGGAGGAGGTGGAGCTGTGGGCGGAGGACGAGAGGCGCGTCGGGCTGAAGCTCGTTTTGCGGAGGGTGTGGGCGCCGCGCGGGCGAAGGCCCGTGGCGAGGGGGCGCCGGCGCTACGGGTGGGCGTACGTCTACGGCTTCGTCAGGCCCAAGACCGGGAAGGTGTTCTGGCTGGTGATGCCGACCGTGGACGCCCGGGCGTTCTCCCTGGCGCTTTCTCGCTTCGCCGAGTGGGTCGGCGCCGGGCCCGGCAAGCGGGTTCTGCTGGTCGTGGACCGGGCCGGCTGGCACGTCGCCAATGACCTCGAGGTGCCCGAGGGCCTCGACCTCGAGTTCCTGGCGGCGCGCTCGCCGGAGCTGATGCCGGCCGAGAGGCTGTGGCCCCTGCTCAACGAGGGGGTCGCCAACCGCCCCTTCGAGGACCTCGGCGAGCTGGAGGGGGCGCTGGTGGAGCGGTGCCTGGCGCTCCCGGAGCGCCCCGACCTGCTCAAGGGCCACACCCGCTACCGCTGGTGGCCGGACGCCGCATGAAGGTTCGGAAGCATCCTGCCGGAAACCGTATAAAAAAGCGAGGGCAAAAGCGCGCCCATCGCCAGGTCCCTCTTCGGGTTGTCGCCACTACGGCGAAGGAAGTAGAGCCCCGTCGCCCCGAGTAGCGATGCCGAGACCACGGACTGGGCGGCGTGAAACCTGGCGTGCGGGGACCAGTCCGGGTCGTGCAGGTGTAGCCGGTTCCAATCGAACAGGAAGCCGCTTATGGTCGTAAACGCGGCGGTGGAGAAGAGAACCCACCGCCCCTTGCTCGTCCGCCGCATCCCATTCCTCCATCTGTTCGGCCTCGCCGAAGGAGTATGTTCCCTACCGCCGATCGCCGCTAACGACGAACTCCTATCTCGCGGAAACGCGACTGGGCCCATCGGTCGTGGCCCGGTCTGATGGCGTCCATCGGGGCTGCGTGTAGAATCCGGGGCGTGAAGATCGGGACACATAGCTTCCTGCCGACCGCACGCGTGCACTTCGGGGTCGGGAGCATCGAGAAGCTCTCGGAGGAGGCCGCGTCAACCCAACGGGCTTTCTTGGTTACCGGGCGGACGTTGCGGGAGAAGACCGACCTCGTGCGGCAGGTGGAGGTGACGCTCGGCGGGAAGCACGCCGGCACCTTCGACGGCATGGGGCAGCACACCCCGGGGAGCGCCGTAAAGGAGGCGGCGCGTCGGGCCGAGGGGGTGGACCTTCTCGTCAGCTTCGGGGGCGGGAGCGTGATCGACGGGACGAAGGCCGTCGCCCGCGAGCTCGGATACCCGCGCCAGGTCGCCATCCCGACGACGCTCTCCGGGGCCGAGTGGGCGCACCTCGTCGGGGTAACGGACGAGGCGGCGGGACGCAAGGCCGGCTTCGCCGACGAGCGGGCCGTGCCGCACGTGGTGATCCTGGACGCCGAGGTAACCCTGCCGACGCCCGAGAAGCTCTGGCTCTCGACCGGCATAAGGGCGCTCGACCACGCCATAGAAGGCTTCTTGAGCCCCACGGAGCATCCCGTAGAAGACGTTACGGGCCTCGAAGGGGCCCGCCGCCTCCTGGAGTACCTGCCGCGCTCGAAGGAGCGGCCCGAGGATCTCGGGGTGCGCCACGAGCTTCAGCTTGCGCAGTGGCTCGCGTACTTCGGCCCCAAGAACACGCCCATGGGACTCTCGCACAACCTCGGACGGCGCATCGGGGCGAGCTACCGCGTCCCGCACGGCTACACCTCCTGCATCACCCTCGCCCCGGCCCTCGACGTCCTCGGCGAGGGTGTTCCGCGCGAGCGGTGGGAGATGCTGAAGGGGGCTCTGGGCGGTGAGCCCGGCGAGCGCGTCGCCTCCCTGGTGAGCGAGCTGGAGCTGCCGAGCCGACTCTCTGAAGTCGGGGTGCCGGAAGAAGACCTCGACGCCATCGCGGAGGAGTTCGGGGAGCGGGCGGAGGCCGCCCGCGAGATCCTCCGCCGAGCTTTGTAGCGCCCGCGTTCGGCGCTAGTTTCGGTCCAGAAGCTCGTAGGCCGCGCCCGTGGCGGCGACGTAGACGATATGGTGAAAGGCGTCGATCGCTACCTCCTTGGCGCCCCACGTCCAGAATGGCGGCGCGACGCCGAGGGAGGGGAGCATGACCTGCTCGGAGCCCCACACCGCCCCGAAGTGCGCGACCGTGGCGCTCGTCCCCGAGAGCCCGAGCGCGCCGAGCACCCCGCGGGCCGCGCCCCAGCCGGTGCCGTAGCCCCAGTGGACGACGTTGGAGAAGCGTTCCTTCTCCTTCTCCCCGGTCGGCTCGACGCCGAGGACCTTGCTCGCGGCGGTCGCCGGCGCCGAGGACGCCGGGCGGCCCCGGATCTTCATCTCCAGGGTGCTCGAGACCGTCATCGCGGCGGTGCCCGCAGCCCCCGCGAAGAGGCCCTTGCCCACGGCTCCCGCCAACGTTCCTAGTTGCATGCGACCTTCTCTCTTCGTCCTAGCGACTTCTTCTCGGGGTACCTCTCCAGGGCCCGGAGCCCCCAAACCTCTAAGCGAAGCGTTCCGCGACGACTAGGGTGGGGGGTTCGGCGAACTCGTGCAGCTCGGAGAGGAGCGTCCGCATCCTCTCGTCGGTCAGGTCCCGGCCGACCCCTTCCAGGTCGTTCGCCTCGATGACGAGGAAGTAGCGGTAGGGTGGGGCGGCGCCGGAACCGAAGATGCCGGAGGACCTGAACGCCTGCCAGTCGTCTATGGAGGAGAGGCTCCGGACCACCGGGGCGTAGCGGTTGCGGGCCCAGCGTTCGTACTCCTCCGGATCGACGCCGCTCTTCAGGTCGAACAAGCCGATGATCGTCGGCACGGGTCGTCTCCTTCCGTCCTATGTCTCCAACCGCGCGTCTTCGAGGTCGAGGTCGCGTTCCACGTGGCGCATGGCCTCGTCCCCGATCTTCCCCTCGCTCCTGAGGCGCAGGATCGCCGCGCTCCGCCTCCAGAAGCTCGCGGCGGAAACGCTGGAAGTCGGAGGAGCGTACTTCGAGGTCCTCCTCGCCGTCCTCGTAGGACCCGTTGTGGCGGGCGGAGAACCGGCAGCCGTAGAGGCCGCGCATCCTCTCGGCCGTATCCGCGCGGACCCAGCCCTCGTTCTCCAGCTCGTTTATGCGCTTCAGGGCGGCCTCTGCGGCTAGGAGGCGGGCCTCGATTTCCTCCCGTTCCGAGGCGCCGTCGTCGTGGATGTCGAACCATCGGATCAGGGGTTTGAGGGTGAGCCCCTGGCCCACGACCGTCACCAGGATGACGCAGAACGTGAGGAAGAGGATCAGGTCTCGTCCGGGGAACGGCGCGTCGGTCCCCGGGAGGGTCTCCGGGATGGAGAGGGCGGCGGCCAGGGAGACGGCTCCGCGCATCCCGGCGTACGAGATCACGGCGACGTTTCGCCAGGGGGGGGAGGGGTCGCGCTCGCGGGTGCGGCGGCTGAACCAGCGGGGGAGGTAGGTGGCCGGGAAGACCCAGACGAAACGCGCCAGGATGACCGCGAGGCTGACGGCCGCGCCGTAGAGGGCCAGGTTCGCGTAGGAGAGGGACTCGTCCGAGAGCTCCGCCAGGATACCGGGCAGCTGCAGCCCGACGAGGATAAACAGGAGCGAGTTCAGCAGGAAGGTGACGGTCCCCCAGACCGAGAACGATTGGAGGCGGGTGGAGGGGGAACTCAGCGACGGGGCGTGCCACCCGAGGTAGATCCCGGCGGTCACCGCCGCGACGACCCCCGAGGCGGGCACGCCGGTGCCGAAGAGCTCCGAGTTGTTGAGCTCCTCGGCCGGCAGGTAGGCGGCGTAAGCCGTAAAGAGGGTTATCGTGATCTCCACGGGCGGGTCGTCCACCCGGCGGCGCACGGCGGCGATGATCCACCCCACCGCGAGCCCGATCGCCACCCCGACCGCAACCCCCACCAGGAAGCGCATCCCCAGCCCGAAGTAGGAGAGGGTGAGGGTCCCCCCGGCCACGCCAACCGCCCCCCGAAACAGGACGAGCGCCGAAGCATCATTGATGAGGCTCTCGCCCTCGAGGAGCGTCACGATCCGGCGCGGCACCCCGAGCCGCTCGGCGATGGCCGTCGCGGCCACGGGATCCGTCGGCGAGAGGACGGCCCCGAGGACGAACGCCGCCGGCCACGGAAGCCCCACGACCCAATGCGCCACCCCGGCCACCACCAAAGCCGTGAGAACGACGAGCCCCACCGCTAGCAGCCCGATGGGCCTTATGTTCGCCCGAAGGTCCCGCAGGGACGAGAAGAACGCTGCGGAATAAAGGAGCGGCGGCAGAAACAACACGAGCACCAGCTCGGGCGCGAGCTCGATGTGCAGTTCGCGCACCCCCGGCATGAATCCGAGGGCCAGTCCGCCGAGGACCAACAGGATAGGGTACGGGATCTCCAGCACGTCGGCGATCAGGACAAGCCCCGCCACCGCCACCAACAGCCCGAAGATGACAAGCTCGATATGCTCCACTACGGTTCCTCCACCGCGCCTTTTACGGCATCTCCTGCCGAGTCGCCAGCCGCCTGCCTAACGGCAAGAAGCGAGCGGCCCCGAAACTCGGCTCCCGCGCGGTAAACTTCGCCTCTACCGAGGATCGCCGCAACCGTCTGCTGGGCCTCCGAGGAGGGCACCCGGGTCGCGCCCGGAGCCAGGCGGATTGGGGCCCGGGTATGGGCCAGTACCGCGCGTCTCTCTGCCACTATCCATCCCGCCTTTACAGGTACGCCCCCGCGATAAGTTCGCGCCATTGTACTGTCTGCCCTCGATCCGAACCCCTCCCCGAACGTCTAGGTGAGGGGCGGCAAAAGGCCGCACCCGGCTC
>JADDPR010000320.1:0-3271 GCA_016781775.1 Rubrobacter sp.
AAAACGTCGGCCGAGACACTCCGAAACCAGGAGAAGAAACACCCTCACGCGAAACTTGGATCCCGGTGTAAGGGCACAAAAATACCGGGCCGAAGAAAGCTACCGCTTCTCGAAGCGGCCTTCAGCCCGGCCCACGGAACGGGTCCGTGGAGTTGTTCGCTCGCTAGTCCATCGGACCCTTTCCTCCTACTCGAGGTGCAGCGACAACACCAACATCGTACCACCTCTCACAATCGTCTAAACCTCTCCGAGACCCCCTTCCGCAAAAAATTTATGAGCTATGGGAGACGAGGCTCTCGAGTACGGTCACGTCCCGAATAATGTCGTGGCGGAGGTCCTCGATCCTTCGTACGAGGGCGCGGAGCCTCGGGGTCGTCGGAGAGGAGCTTGGGGAGCAGCAGGTCGTGAACGAGGACCCTGCGTGCGGCCACGTTGCCCAGCAGCCGAATGGACGTTGCCGCGCCCTCGGAGCCGAAGAAGCCCTCGCGTGTGGCGTTCGTCAGGATCAGGGTCTCTAACCGCGACGGGACCACGGTCTCGGTCTCCCCCGTGCCGGTCGGCCGCACCTCTACCGCGTTCGCCTCGTCCAGAAGATCGAGCAGGCCGGCGAGCTCGGTCCTGAGCAGCCGGGTGACGAGCCGCGGATTCTCGGCCCGGCTTGTTTCCACCTGATAGTCGTAGAGCAGGGCTCCGGTGAAGAACGTCAGCACTAGCGAGGCGAACGTCACCACGAACAGGTCAAGCAGGCCGAACAAGACGCTCTGGGGGCGTTGTACTCGCGCAAAAGGACGTACAGGGCGAGCGCCAGTAGCAGCAGGAGCACCGCGCCGGCGGCGAGGGAGAACCGTAGCCCCCTGGTGAGTTCCCGCGGGTCCCCTACGATCCTCGGTGTTGCCCGGCTCACGAGCCCGGCACGCCCTCGCGCGTGATCGGCAGCTTTGTCCCGACCTGGGGCAACCCCGCCCGAGCCCTCAATGGCGGTCCGAGCGGTATCGGAGCGGGAGCACGAACCAGACGTAGACGAAGAACGCGCTCACGGCAGTGGTCGCCAGGGCGGCGAGGACGGAGTCGAAGATGATGTCCGTCACCATAAAGACGACTCCTACCATCGCCGGCACGAGCAGCACCATGCCAGCAATTGCAAGCCGATTCGCGGCCTGAAGCCGTGGCTCCCTCGCCTGCTTGTGCCACAATATCCCGTGGTGGGCGGACGGCGCGATCAGCAGCCCCGCCGAGAGCGCCGTGCAGATGAGCGTCCCAAAGAAGATTTTCTGCTGCAGCGGCCCGACCTCATCGAAGCCCTCCGCGAACGGCACGGTGAGCAGGAAAGCGAAGAGAACCTGCACCCCGGGCAACACGACCCGCAACTCTTGCAGAAGCTCGATCATCTCCCTCGCGCTCCTCGCGCGAGCGTCTTCCCTAACCTCTTGCTCCGCCGCTTCTTCCGCCCTCACGAAAAACCTCGCCGGATTTAGCGCTTTTTTAACAAACAGTTTACACCAAGCGAACCTCGTGAAGGGCTCCGTCGTTGCCCGGCGGATCGTTCGCTCCCGGGGCAGACCCTACTTCAGACGACGAAATAGCCGGCAGAAGGGACGTATCTCGAACATCGACGCACTGTCCCCTTCGGTTCGAGTCCGGCGGGGGTGGTTAGCCGCTGGCGCGGCGTATGCCGGGGAGGGCCTCGGGGGAGATAAGGCCGCGGCTCGCCGCGTGCTCGGCCGCTGCGGCCGTGTTCGGGACGAGCAGCATCTCGACACCGAGCGAGCGGACCTGGCGGGCGATGGCTTGTACGACGTAGTCGCGCTCCGTGGTGGTCACGTCCCGGATGTAGACGGCGGCGATGCGCCCCGGGTGCTCGCGCACGATGGTCCGGTAGATCTCCGGGTCCTCCTCTCCGGAGTCGCCGACGAGGACGAACGGCAGGTTTGGGTAGGTGGAGAGTAGCGTGCGTATAACGCCGAGCTTGTGCTGCTCGTGGCTCGTGAGGACCATGGGGCTCCAGTCCTTGAGGAAGAGGGGCCCCGCCGGCACGTCGTGCACGTCGAGGAAGTCCTCGAGCAAGTCGTAGAGGTTCCACGGGCTGCTGGAGACGTAGAAGATCGGGTTCGCCTCACCCTGAAGGGCCCGATAGAAGTGGGTCACCCCCTCGAAGGGCAGCCGCGTGTGGGCGTTGTTCAGGAGCGCCGTGCGCAGCATCTTGAGGAGGCTGGTGACGCCGGTCTGGATCACGGTGTCGTCCAGATCGCTTATGACGCCGAGCCGAGCCCCGTCTGGGACGAGCACGCTGCCCTTAGCTCGAGCTCTTGCGCCATCGTAACCTAGCAACTCCACCTCGACGGGATGCCAGGCCGTCTCGGCACCGGGCGGCTCGGCGAGGTCGAAGCGTACGTCGAAGAACCCTTCCTCATCCGCGACCACCGAGACCTCTTGCCCCGCGTGGGCAGCGCGCAGGCGCGCGAAGGGGACCTCGGCGCTCAGAAACCTCCTCGCCATGTTGCGCAGGTTCGTCCGTGCCGTGTCCGTGGCGCGCGAGCGGGTCAACCCCTTCGACTCCAGCACCCGGCCCTTCATAAACAAAGCCTCGCGGGTACCGTGCCCGCGGTAGGTCACCACCTCCGGCGGCGCTACCCAGCCGTACCTCCGCCTCAACTCGGCCTTGAAGCGGTCAAAGCGCTCCTCGATCGCCCGACCCACCGCAACAGCTTCTTCGCTCCAACCGGACAAACACACCCCCGTACAAGAAATGCCGACGGTGACATTATGCCCGAACGCGCCGCGCAGACCCCGCAGCGACACCCGTAGATGATGGAGGACCTACCCCGCGCCCCGAACAGATCCCGCACCATCCACGCCAACCTCGCTTCCACGCACGGATGACGTCGTACCCAAAGGGGAGGGCTCCGGCGACGGGAACGCGGCGAAGGAGACCCCTCCCGTCCATCGGTAACATCCCGAGCACGGGGTTCCAAGAGATCTCGTTGACCTCCCCATCACCGGTCCACGGACGTAGAGGTCCGGGACCACAGGAATGTCGTAAAGGGCCAGGGCCTCCAAGCCGCCCTGGCCCTTTACGTCCGCGACCCACAAGTGGCTTTGCTTTAACGGAAGACCGAATCGCATCGACCTGGTTACCGGGGAGAGCCAAGAGACGATCGTGGTGTAGAAGTACAACACGAACAGCGCCGCGAAAAGTATTGTCAGAACCTGATCTATCCTCTTGCACACCGCCGAGCGCTCGTCGAGCCTCGTGGCCTCCGCGAGCAACCCC
>JADDPR010000320.1:3388-6361 GCA_016781775.1 Rubrobacter sp.
AGCCAACGGTAGTTGGCCGTCCGCCGGCGAGAAGACCACCGCGGCCGCGAAAGCGACCACGGCTACCCAAAGGAAGGTCTGTGAACGGCTCTGCCCGGTGGGGGACCTTCCTGGGCCATCTCTCGATGATCCTACGCGCAGGCGTATGCTGGTGCTTCTTGCGCCAGCCTCACTCCGGCTATAGGTCGTGAAGGTCATGGCGAGGCCTGGGGCCTTCTAAAGAAGCGTCGCCCCGACGGAGCATCTCGATACCGCGCAGCCCGTTCAGCGACGGGGCAGGAAGTCCGACGACCATGACGGCCTGGTCCCCACCTCGTCGCTGCCGGCATGTTCTGAGGGTGTTAGTAGGAGAGGACTTGCCCCGCGTAGATGAAGTCCGGGTCCGGGATCGCGTTCTGGGCCGCCAGATAATCTACCGAGACTCCTGTCTCCGACGCGATCTCCGACAACGTCTCCCCGGGCCGCACCACGAGGACGGAGCCTGCGGTGCTGCTCGTGACGCCAGGCGGATAGTAGTCCGGGACGGAAACACCCACGGGACCGGCCGCGGCGGGCGACGGCTCTTCCGTAGGCCCCGCGGCGGCATACTGTTCGGCGACCGCGGGTTCGCTCGCCGATGAGTACTGGCTATCATAGACGGCATATTGCGATGTCGAGGCCGTCCCCGAGTCGTGCTGGGTAGTAGGAGTGTACTGGCTCGTGGCGCCGGACATGGTTGCGGCGTACTGGTCGATCGAGGCGTACTCGACGTAGTCAACGCCCGCTTCGGTCAGCCCGATCGCCTCGGCCGCGCCCTGCGAGAGATCCAACTCACGCGCCCCGACGTACGGTCCCCGGTCGTTGACCGTCACCTCGACGGAGTTCCCCCCATAGCTGACGAGGAGCTCCGTTCCAAGCGGCATCGTCTTGTGCGCCGCCGTGTAACCAGACGGGTCGTAGGGCTCCCCGGAAGCCGTCGGCAGACCCGAGAAGCCAGGTCCGTACCACGAAGTCAACGCTTGCTCGGCCTCGGCCCGCCCGCTTCCAAAGGCGAAACACCCCAGGACCACGAGCGGAACCCACGTCATCAACAAAAACCTGGTTAACACGGATCCCCCTCCGTCTACTTTCATCTGTCATACAACGTTAATCTTTGTGCCCGAGGAGTATCGGGATCCTCCCCTAAAGGTTCAAGGCCTTTTCGCGCTTTATCAGGCGGTAATAACCGACAGGAGAACGCATACCACCGTACATACCGCTGGTTCTTCGTAACGACTAGCAGAAAACGGCATAAGTAAGCCATTTTCGACGACAAGGCATTACTCATCGGAACCTTCTGGCGTTGTGTTACGATACCCTCGCGGGACAAAAAACCGCGAAAATATCTTCGTGATAATTGGGAGGGGGCTTGGTTTACACCGTCGATGAGGTCAGCGTGGAGCTGGGCGTACCGCGACCTACCGTTTACCGTTACCTGAAGGAGTACTCGATCCCCTTCTCCCGGCGGTCGGGTAGGATCTTCGTCCCCGAAGAGTCCGTCGGCAAAATTCGCACGGTCAGGAAGCTACACGACGGTGGTTTCGGTACCGAGGCAGTACGCAACAAGCTCCGGCATGGAGAGGACAACGAGCTTGCTCGTGTCACGCAACGCCTCGACAAACTGACTGAGGTCCTCGAGAGTTCGAGGCTCGAAACGAAGAGGTCGGTCGAGCCCGCCTATGCCTCCCCGGATGCCCATGCGCTCCGGATGGTCCTCGCCCGCCAGACCCTCCTGATCTCCGCCGTCTCAAACCTGGCCGAGATGGTGGGCGATCTCATGGCAGCCAACGGCCTCCCGCGACGGGCGGTCCTCGGCTACCCGGAGAGGGACGAAGTCGGCAATCCCCGCGTCCTCCCCGACCAGCGCCGAAGAGCCCTCCCAACGTCGTCGGCGCCCGGCGCGCCGAACGGTACCTCTGTAAGGCGCAGGAATGCACCGCCCTCCGACATATCTCACGACAAGTTCGGCACCCTCGCCCGGCGCCGACGTGCGATCCTGATCTCGTTCGTGGCCGCCATAACGCTCTTGGCGGCTCTGATCTGGCAGCTTTTGTAGAAGAACACCCGGCTCCTGCGAGATCTATCCTGCCGGATTCTCATTGCTCACCGCCACATAATGCGCGGACACTCCCCAGCACGCTATAAATAGTTCTCGCCCCGGACAGGTCGCGGCCTGCGCGATTCGCCGCCGAACATCTCACGAACTCGAACGAATCCTGTTTCGCGCCCGGCGGGCATCTTCGTTGCGCAGGCCCAAGCCTTCGGTATAGTAGTGCGTTCAGGGGATCTTTCCGGGGGTGATCGTCGGATTACGTACGCCTGCAGGAGATGTACGCGGGAAAGGAATTCTACTGGGGCCGGGAGCCGAACGACTTCGCGCGAAAAGCTCTTGAGTTTCTGCCCGACGCTCGTGTAGAAGGCCAACTACGAGCCATCGACCTCGGGGCGGGCGAGGGGCGAGACGCGGTGCTTTTTGCGAGCCGTGGCGTCGAGACCCTCGCCCTGGACATCGCGCCCAACGCGCTGGAGAAGGCGCGGCGGTTGGCTCGTGAGAAGGGCGTACGCCTCGAGACGAATCGCGGTGACGTGAACGAAGTTCGGTTCTCCAGGCCCTTCGACCTCGTCTACTCCATAGGCGCAATTCAGTACATCGAGCCCCAGAAGCGTGCCGCCCGGTTCGAACACTTCAAGGAGGGCACGAACCCCGGCGGCATCCACGCGCTCTTCGCCTTCGTCGACGATCCCCGTCTCCCTCCCGCCCCGGACTGGGGACCGGGCGAGCATATCTATCACCCCGGGGAGCTCCCCGGATACTACGCAGGTTGGGGCCTCTTGCACTTCCAAAGCCTCGTCTTCGACGACGACTCCGCAGGCATACCCCACAAGCACGCCGCCGAGGAGTACGTCTTCGAGAAGCCCGTGCAGCTGGGTTGACCTTGGTGGCTCCGCCGGCAG
>JADDPR010000444.1 GCA_016781775.1 Rubrobacter sp.
CGAAAAAGGTGGTTCTGGGCCGGGGTGTGCGGCTCGCTCTCGTTCCTCGTCTGGTTACCCATGGCTATCTTCCCGCTCGTGACCCTCTTTCTCGCTACCGTGCAGCCGCGGAGAGGACGTACGACGGCCATGGTCCTCGCGCTGGCCGGCATCGGATTACCGCTCGTCGCCGTAAGCGCGTACTTCTGGTACCACGACGCCTTTGGCAAGCTGTTGGATGGCTCCATCCTCTTTAACGTCTTCTACGGTGATCGGGAAGAGCAATCCGTCCTGTCGCACTTCCTTGCACCAGTGAGGGTCGCTCTCCACGGCTACGGCACGGCGTTCTTACCCATCCTCGTCGGGTTCGCCATGATCGTCTACCTCCTCTTCTCCAGGACGGTACGCCACGGGTCCCTCGGGAACGTGCTGAAAGGGGACGCCCTCGCGCCCGTCTTGTTGACCTTCCCCGTGGTCGTGCTGTGGTCGTTGCTCGATTTTCAGTGGTACCCGGACCTCTACGTCTTTCTTCCATACGTGGCCGTGGGGTTCGGCCGGTTCCTGGACCTTGTCGTTCGCAGAGCAGAAGGATCGGAGAAACCAGCTCTCCCCGGAGGAGTGGGACGGCTTCTCACCTTGGGGTTGTGCGCATTCCTCGTGGTGCTGGCCGCGGTTAACGCGCTGGCCGGGATCAACGACCGCCTCCGCTCGGGGTTTGCTGCCCAAAAACGGGCCACCGCGCAGATAGAGGAGAGGTTCGGGAGGGATGCCAAGCTGGTGTCCATAGGCGTGCCGCAAGTTCTGGTGTTGAGCCACCGGAGCAACCCGAACCCGCACGCTTTCATCGGCGCGGGCATCGATCAGTACATCCACGCTAACACACCGGGCGGGTTCGAGGGTTGGCTCAGGGAACTGCAGGAGTACGACCCGGACGTGATCGCTTTCGGCAAGACAAAGGGCGTACACAAGCAGGAGTTGATGAGCTGGTTGCGCTCGCGTTACCACGAGGAGCGGGTAGGCCCGTGGCGGCTCTTCGTCAAGAACACCCTCGATAAGTAGCAGGGACGATGCCGTCGGCTCCTTGGGCCGTGGGCGACGCGTATGTCCCGCTGATAGGCGTCGAGCCTGAGCCCCTGTCAACCGATCACGTTGTTCCGCAGCTTGTATACTGCACCGCGGTAGCGGTTTCGGAGCGAATTTATGAGACGCATCGTAAAAAGGTTGCTCGGTTTCTACGGGATGCGGCGGCCGCTGAGCGTCCTGGTCCTGGCCTTCGTGGATGCCCTCGCGCTGCTCGCGGGGATCGCGTTCGCGGGATACCTGGTCGGCGGCGGGGGGCGGTTGGGAGAGGTCTCGCCGCTCTTACCGATCATGCTCGTCGTGTGGATCGCGGTCTTTGCCGCCCACGACCTCTACGACCGGGCGACTAACAGGCGCAACCCCGGAGCCCTGATCGGGGCGATCCTGTGGGGCGCGGGGCTGCTCGTCTTCGGGGCGGCGATCTACGAGGAGAGCGGGTACGGGCTCGGGGAGGTCCTGCTGGCGGCCGTCGTCGCCCTGCTCGTCTCCGGGGGCTTCAGGGCCCTCTACGAGCGGGCGATAGAGAGGATCTACCGCCGGGGCTTGGGCCGCGTCCCGACCATACT
>JADDPR010000049.1 GCA_016781775.1 Rubrobacter sp.
AGGCCCCGGCTATTCTTCGGATCTAAAATGCTCAAAGGGTGGCGATCTAAAGAGAGGAGCAAAGGGCATGGAAGGAACCCCGCCAAGGAAACGCGCGACGTTCCTGCTTGGCGCGTCGTTGGTGGTACTCGTGTCGCTCGGCGCCTGCGGCGGTGGTGGGGCCGGGCAAGAAGAACCGCCGGCGGAACCTGCGGAGACGGCCGTCGAGGAAGATGACTGAGTCGCGGAAGGGATAGGTTTGTCAGGGCGGCTCCCCCAGGGGCCGCTTTTTCGTGGGGCTAGGGCGCGAGGCCCCGGCCGTCTCGTGGGCCTATACTTCTCCGGGTCCGTCTCAAGGAAAGGAGAAAACCGCGTGATCGGTTGGGTCAGGTGCCCCCGCTGCTCCTCCAGGAGCACGGCGAAGGTCGTCTACGGGGACGCGTCCCCGTCCGTGAGGGAGTTGGCCGAGGCCGGCTACGTCCACCTGGGGGGCAACCGAGGCACGACGGGTGGGGGCAGGCCCGACAGGTTCTGCAACGACTGCGCCAACGAGTGGGAGACGGCGTCCAGCATGGTGCGGAGGACCTTCGGGATACCGAGCTTCTAGCGCCCCGACTTTTCCGTAGGCTTATACTTCCCCCGCCGGGCTTCGAAAAAAGGGGAAAGGAGGAGGGATGCAGGTTCACACGGTCGAGGGGGGCGGCGGCCTTCGGCTTCACGTACGGGAATGGGGCAACCCACGAGGGGCGGCAATCTTTCTCATCCACGGGTGGTCGCAGAACCACCTTTCGTGGAAGCATCAGTTCGAAAGCGACCTGGCGGACGAGTTCCGCCTGGTGGCGCTCGACAACCGGGGCCACGGGATGTCCGAGAAACCGCTCGAGGCCGAGAACTACACCGACGAGCGGCTCTGGGCCGACGACGTCGCGGCCGTGATATCGGCTTTGGGCCTCGAGCGACCGGTGCTGGCGGGATGGTCATACGGCGGCTACATCATCTCCGACTACGTGCGTGCCCACGGCGAGGGCTCCATCGCGGGCATCAACTACGTCGCCGGGGCGATCATGCTCAACGAAAACCTGGATCACATCGGGCCTGGGTTCGTCGACAACGTCGGGGGAGCGACCGCCGAGGACTTGCCCACCAACATCGCGGCCATGCGCAGCTTCGTCCGGGCGTGCAGCGCCGAGCCGATGAGCGAAGAGGCCTGGGAGGAGGCTCTCTGCTACAACATCGTCGTCCCCCCACAGGTGCGGGGAGCGATGGTGTTGTCCCGGCGGATGAATTCCGACGACGTCCTCTCCAAAATGACGGTCCCGGTTCTGGTCACGCACGGCGATCGGGATACGGTGGTGCTTCCTTCGATGGGCGAACACGTCCTCGAGGTGTGCCCGACCGCCGAAGCGTCCTGGTACGAAGGCGTGGGACACGCCCCCTTCTTGGAGGACCCGGAGCGCTTCAATCGGGAGCTCGCCGATTTCGCTCGGCGCCTCAACGCGTAGCCGCTAAGGAGGCGAAGCAAACGTCTCGCGCGGACTGCAAAGTATGGTCGGCGGCTCCTCCGGGGGCCGCTTATTCGTGGAAGACTACTCCCCCACGAGTTCGGAGGGGTCCACGCCCAAGGCGTCGGCGAGCTTTTCGGCGG
>JADDPR010000289.1 GCA_016781775.1 Rubrobacter sp.
ATAATTGCAGAAAACAGGAAGATGTAGAGAAGCGCGGCGGCCAGCACGCCCGCGGCGCTGACGAGAAAGCAGACGGCCCCGGGGCGGAATCTCCCCCTACCGGTCGCGAGCGCGCCGACCAAGGCGAGACCACAGAAAACGATCAAAACCGTATTGGCCCCCAGCACCACGCGCAGAAACGAGTTGGTGAGCAGTCCACCCACTCCGATTCCGACGCCAGCGCAAAGAAGTACGATGCTCCGGCCTTGATCACGCCTAGCATAGCCCCTGCAGCACCGATCAGCATCGCCGCAACCCTCAATCTTCTACCTCTCTTGCAGGGGACGGAAGAAACCGTCCAAGATCATCCGATAAGGATAGCTTCCCCCCAACCCTAACGGGAGGATTAGAATATCCTACCTTCCCGTCCCAAACGGGGCGCGCCACCAGGCGTGTTCGTCTAGACGACTGGGTTGGGATTGCGTGGGAGGAAGAAGCATGCTCTGCCTCTCCCACCGTCCTCGCGAATCGTCTGAGCGGGGGTACGCCACCCGCAATCTCCGGGTAGGGTAGAAATAAGGAGAGCAACCGGTACCCACGGCTCCAAACAACTTCTTCGATCCTCGCCAGAAGGGAGCAGGAGTAGATGGTGCGTAGATCAAGTAACGCGGCCTCCTCACGTGGGTCACGGACGAAGCGGATCCTGTGGGTAGCCGTCCTTGCGGGAGCCGCGGCGGGCTCCGGCGCCCTGTACCAGGTCGTGGAGACGGCGAGGGACCGCAAGCGCTACCCCGCCCCGGGCCGCCTCGTGGACGCCGGCGGCCACGGGCTGCACCTGGACGTCAAGGGGGAGGACAAGAAAGGTCCCACGGTCGTACTGGAGATGGGCGGGGCCGGCGCTTCCCCCCTCTTCGCCCGCTTGCACCCGGCTATAGCCGAGTTCGCGCGGGTGGTCAACTACGACCGCGCCGGGATCGGTTGGAGCGAGCCCGGCCCAAAGCCCCGGGACGCCTACACCATCGCCCGCGAGCTCCATACGGCGCTCAAGAACGCGGGCCTGCCCGCTCCCTACATCCCCGTCGGCGCCTCGATGGGCGGCCCGTTCGCCCTCGTGTTTGCCGGGCTCTACCCGGAGGAGACCGCCGGCGTGGTGCTGGTGGACTGCATGCATCCCGACCAGTGGGAACGTCTCCCGTCGCGCATGGGCCGCATCATCCGTATGGCCGACAAACTTATGCCCCTGCTGCCCCTCCTCGCGCGCTTCGGTCTCCTGCGGCTTCTCGATACCACGAGGCAGATCAACATGGGGCTGTCCGAAGAGCAACGCCTGACGCCCCAGGCGCAGACGCAGCTCAGGGCTGTCTTCGCCCTACCGGAGCAGTGGAAGGCCTCCCACGCCGAGACTACGGTCTGGGACGTAACCAGGGAGCAGATGCGCGCCTCGTGGAACCTGAGAGAGAAACCGCTCCTGGTGCTCAGCGCCACCCGCAACGAGACCTTCCCGGACATGATGGGGCCGTGGCTGGAGATGCAGGCGGAGCTCGCGTCGCTCTCGTCCGACTCCAGGCATCACCTCATGCAGGGGGCGAGCCACGTGGCCCTTATCACCGACCCTCGCTACCTCCGCGAAGTCGCCGAAAACATCCGCGAGTTTCTGGAAGACATCTCCCCGGCGAAGAAGGGAGCTCGGAGAGATCGAAGCTTAGACGAGGGTGAACGTATCGTTGCGATCCCCAAAAAGAAAGACCCGGGGTTCTCCCCGGGCTAGTCGGGACGAGAGGATTTGAACCTCCGACCTCCTCGTCCCGAACGAGGCGCGCTACCAGGCTGCGCTACGTCCCGACTGCGTCGCACATTATACCGAAGCAGGCGCCTTTGACCACCCGTCCCAGAAACGCGGGCTACGGTTGCAAACTCTCCCAGAACGGGGCCAACGCCTCCCGAGCCTCCCGCACCGGGGCGGGAGCTTGTTCCGCGCGATATTCCCATCCCCGTCCAGGCTCGCCTTCCAGCCCCCTCACCGTCGCCTCGACGCATCCGGACAGGGCGCGGAGGTTGTAGCCGCCTTCGAGGATAAGGGCCGGCGGGGCGCAGTTCGGGAGCTCCCGCGCGAGCGCCGCGACGGCGGCGGAGGCCTCCCCGAAGAAGGTCTCGTCGAGGGCCATGCCGCCTAGAGGGTCGTCGCGGTGGGCGTCGTAGCCGGCCGAGACGATCACGACCTCCGGCTCGAACTCCCTCAGCACCGGCAGCAGCACCCCAGCGAAGGCGGCGGCGTAGCGGTCGGCGCCGGAGCGGGCCGGGAGCGGCACGTTGACGGTAAGACCGCGTCCCTTCCCTCTCCCCGCCTCGTCGAGCCTGCCGGTGCCCGGGTAGAAGGGGCTCCGGTGTACGGAGAGGTAGAGCACGTCTTCCCGATCGTAGAAGATGTCCTGGGTGCCGTTGCCGTGGTGGACGTCCCAATCCAGTATGGCGACCCGTTCGGCCCCCAGGGACCTCGCCCGGGCCGCCGCGACCGCCGCGTGGTTGAGGAGGCAGAAGCCCATCGCGTAGTGCGCCCCAGCGTGGTGCCCTGGCGGGCGGACGATCGCGAAGGACGGGACGCCCCCCTGCATCGCGCCCTCCACCGCGGAGACCGCGGCCCCGCTCCCAAGTACGGCCGCCTGCCAGGAGTGGGCGTTCGTGGCCGTGTCCCCGTCGAGGTATCCGCCCCCTCCCTCGCAGAGGGCCCGCAGATCGTCGAGGTACCCGGGGGAATGGACTGCCTCCAGCGCTTCGCGGGGCGCGGGGGCGGAGTATGCGAAGTCCAGGTCCACGCCCGAGGTGCGGGCGCGCTCGGCTCCTTCGAAGGCGGCGGCGAGGCGTTGGGGCGCCTCGACGGAGGAGTTGGGGTTATGGTGACGGGCGCAGTTGGGGTGGGAGTAGGCCCGGATCATGGGTCTATTGCGCTATAAAAGCCGCGTCCCGGCCGGCGTAGAGCTCAAGGGCCCCGGCGATGGCCTCGGCGACGGTGGTGGGGTAGTACGGGTCCGAGGCGAGGTCCAGGTTCTCGGGGTTCGTGAGGAAGAGGGGCTCGAGCATCACCGCCGGGATGTTCGTCTCGCGCAGGATAACGTAGGAGCGGCCGAACTCCCCTATGTCCTCCGTCTCCAGCGCGCGGCTCACGCCCTTCTGGACGTAGGTCGCGGCCATCCTTCCGCGGTGCGAGCGGTAGCCGAGGCGCTCGAAGTAGAACGCGGCTGTGCCGCTCGCCGCGGGCGAGCGGTGGTGGGCATGGTGGATCGAGACGACCATCTTCGCCCGGCTGGAGTTGGCGAGAAAGGCCCGGTCGGAGTCCGAAACCTCTTCGTCGTCGCCGCGCGTCAGGAGTACCTCGCGGGCGGGTAGGATCTGCGCGAGCTCGTGGGCGACCGCGAGGTTCAGGTCGGCCTCGGTGAGCCCGTTCGGGCACTTGTAGCCGACGTCGCGCCCGCCGTGGGCGGCGTCGACGACGATCGTGCCGGAGAACAGATCCTCCGGGAAGTAGCCGCCGTTCTTGTCCGGAAGCTGATGGGTGCCTAAAGACTGGGCCGCGTAAGTGTCGAGCACCCTGAAGACCCCGTCGTCGATGACCCCGTCGGGGGCGAGGCCGGCGTTGCGCTGAAACTCCTTCGCCGCGCGGGCGGTCCGCTCGTCGAAGAGGCCGTTGACGGCGCCGGGGTCGAAGCCGAGGTCGTGGAGCATGCGCTGCAGCTCCGTGACGTCGGCGCCCCTGAAGGGGGGCTGACGCAGGTACAGGAGGCGCCCGCCCGGGCGGTAGCCGGCCTCGTAGACCTCCCGCCACGTGATCGGCCCGACCACGCCGTCCGCCAGGATGCCCATCCTCTGCTGAAAGGCCCGGACCGCGAGCTCGGTGACGGGCCCGAAGACGCCGTCTATCCCCCGGTTGCCGAGGTCGAGGCCGAGGGCGAGCAGCCGGGTCTGAAGGTCCACGACCTCCCTGCCCCGGTCTCCCCGTCGCAGGGCGCGCATGGTTAAAGCCCCCCCGTCGTAGAGAGAACCTGCGGCGTCACCGAAACCACGTAAGGGAGCAGCATAAAAGCGGCAAGGAGGCCCCAAAAGAGGGGCGCCGGGCGGTCCGTGTCCTGGATCGCCCGGCGCCCGAGGGGCCTGGGGGCCGCGGTGTGGTTGGGGCCCCCGAACCTGATGGGTTTACTCCCCTACCACCCCGAGGATGTCGTCGGCGTCGAGGATCATGTAGTCCTCGCCCTCCAGCGTGATCTCGGTGCCGGAGTACTTGGCGAAGACGATGACGTCGCCCTCGGAGACTTCGACCGCGACGGTCTGGCCGTCCTTGTCGGTCTTGCCGCTACCGACCGCGACGACCTTCGCCGTCTGCGGCCTCTCCTTGGCGGTGTCCGGCAGCACGATGCCGGAGGCCGTCGTCTGCTCGCGCTCTATAAGCTGGACCAGCGCGCGTGCGCCTAGCGGCTTGAAGTTCATGGGATCCTGCCTCCTCTTTCCTTCGATTTGCACAAACTCGACGCCCCGATTCCCTCGGGGCGTCGGGCCTTTTCTACCCTGATACGGCCGGGATTGTAACGGAACCCGTTACAATACGCAATCGCCCGTCGGGCCACCCGCGATGCCCCTTCTTACAGGCCGAGCTGCGCGGCGAGCTGGTTTTTCGGGAGGGCGCCGACGGCCTGCTTCTGAATCTGCCCACCCTCGAAACGGGAGATCGTGGGGATGCTCGTGATGCTGTAGCTCATGGCGGTCTGCGGGTTGTCGTCCACGTTGACCTTGACGAAACGCACGTCCTCGCGACTCTCGCTCATCTCGTCGAGAATCGGGGAGATCCGCCGGCACGGCACGCACCAGGGCGCCCAGAAGTCCACGATTACGGGCTTGTCGGACTGCAGAACCTCGCTCTCGAAGTTCGCGTCGGTAACGTCGGCAACCGCCATGAAACTACCTCCAGATCTCAACCAACCTCTTACGACGACGCGATTCTAACACGACGTTTTGCCCGTTCCCGCCGGGGGGCGAAGCGCCGTCTACACCGTGTCGCGGTCGAAAACCTCGGAGAAGACCTCCACCCGGACGGTCTGGGCAAGCTCCTCGGCCCGCCGGGCCTCGAAGACCCCCGCGCCCAGGGTCTCGGCGTTGGCCGCCGCGCACCCCGCCGCGAGACGTACGGCCTCGACCGGCGAGAGCTTGCGGTGGAGGCCCGCGAGGAGGCCCGCGAGGTAAGCGTCGCCGCTACCGATGGTCGAGAGGGACTCGACCTCGGGCGCCCGGGCCGAGACGACCCCGCCCTCCGCCGTGAGGTACGAGTAACCGGAGTGCGAGGTGATGCACGCCCCCTGGGCCCCTAGCTCGACCAGGCGCCTCAGCCCCCGCAGGAAGTCTCCCTCTTCTATAAAGTCGAAGCCGGCCGCGCTCTCGGCCTCGTGCTGGTTCGGGCTGACGAGCGACGGGTCCTCCTTGAGCGTCGCCTTGAGGACCGTCGGGGGGGCGTCCACGACCGTGTAGAGGCCCCTCTCCCGGGCCTTGTGCACCAGGTTCGCGAGGTATCCCTCGTCGAGGTTCGGCGGGAGGCTGCCGGCGAAGACGACGGCCGTGGCGTACTGCATAAGGAACTCGAGGCGCCTCTGAAACTCGCGCGCCTCCTCGGGTGAAACCTCCGGGCCGCGCTCGTTGATCTCCGTCTGCGTCCCGTTCATCGGGTCCACCATCGCCGTGGAGGTGCGGGACGGGCTCCTCGTCTCGACGAGATCGAAGGGGATGGCCGCCTCCGAGAGGCCGTCCCGGATGGCGTCACCGTTGCGCCCGCCGACGAGGCCCGTGGCCAGTACCGGGACGTCGAGCGTCCGCAGAGCGCGGGCTACGTTGATGCCCTTGCCTCCCGCCAGAGACGTTCCTTCCGGCGAGCGGTGGCGCTCCCCTAGCGTCAGGCTCGGGACGACGAGGGTCCGCGCGAGGGCGGCGTTTAGGGTGACGGTCAGGATCATCTTCGCACCTCTCTTTCCCCAAAGGGTGCCGCTGGTATTCTTACTCGAAGATCCCGCCCGCTGTATACCACACCTTCCTGAAGATCGAAGCCTCCTCGTACCCGTCCTGCGCGACAAGCGCGCTCTCCCCGACCTTCTCCCCACCGACGTAGGCCTCGACCCTGCCCAGCCGGGTCCCCGGACGTGCCTCGGGTGGCAGCTCGTCCATTACCTCTACCCGCTGCTCGACGGCCTCCCCGGTACCCACGAGCCCCTGGACGGGTTCTTCAGCGACGAGCCCTACCTCCCTGTCCCGCCGGTACGGGACGGGCGCTTCGGCGTAGCGCTCACCCTCGAGGACGACCTCCCGCCGGTCGTGGGCGACGAAGCCGTGCTCCAGGACCTCGGCGGAGTCGTTGAAGCGGTCCTCGTCGTCGAGTACGACGGCGACGTAGGATTCGTCCTCCGAGAGGGCCGCCGAGACGAGGCTCGGCCCGGCCCCGGGCGTGGTCCCGGTCTTCACCCCGATCGCGGGTCCGTAGACGTAGAGCAGCTCGTTCGTGTTCTGCAGCGGTATCTCGCGGTCCGCCGTCGCGATGGACGCCTCCTCCGTGCCGACGATCTCGGCGAACCCGGGGTACTCGTATGCAGCGATGGTCGTCCGGGCGAGCTCTCTCGCCGTCGTGTGGTGGCCCTCGGCGTCGAAGCCGATCGGGTTCTCGAAGCGGGTGTCCTCGAGGCCCAGACCCTCGGCCTTCTCGTTCATCATGGCGACGAAGCGCGCGACGCCTGCGTCGCCTACGCCCCCGCCGAGGTGCTCGGCCAGGGCGTAGGCGGCGTCGTCGCCCGAGGAGATCATGGTCGCCATCAAGAGCTCGCAGACGGTGAGTACGTCGCCCTCGAAGAGCCCGACGTTGCTGTAAGCGGGGACGGCGTAGCTCGCGGCCTCCGCCGAGATAACGACCTCCTCGTCGAGGTTCGCCCGTCCCTCCTCGACCATCTCGAAGGCCACAAGCCCGGTCATGACCTTCGTCGTCGAGGCCATCGACAGCCTCCTGTCCTCCCCCTCCCCGGCCAGGTACTCGCCGGTTTGCAGGTCCACCAGCGCCCATGCCCGAGCCGTGACCTCGGGGGGCGGAGGGGCGACGGGGGCGGCCTCAGCAGGAGGTTCTTGCGGACCTTGCGCGGTGGTCTGCTGCGAGGCGGCCTCCTCCGTGCCGGCGAACAGGGGCAGCGCGAGCAGGACGAGGGAGGCGAGCAGGGCCCTCGTCGCAAGCCTGAACGGGGGTCTGCCCGCGCGCGTTTTCGGAGATGGGGCTTTCAAATCGCCCACGAGGGTACATAAGCCAGCACCGATGGACAAGCCCAACCGCTGGGATCTTGGAGGTGGCCGGGTTCGGGAAACGATCTCCCCGTGCCGTTACAATGGCGTTGTTGTGTATACCCTTTGCCCCTCAAGAGCCTGCTGGAAGGGTCCGTGAAACGGCTCGTTCTGGTCTTGCTCGTAGTGCTTGTGGCCGCCGGGTTCTACAGGTTCTACCTGAACGCGCAGACCGCGACGGGCAGCCTGACGCTCCCCGGCCCCGCCCCGAACGCCGGCGAGGACGCGGAGACGTTCGAGGCGCGCCGCCAGGACGGCGGCAGCTTCAGGCTCTCCGACGAGGGCGTCTACGTGCTCGCGTTCTGGAGCGTTTTCAACAGGGATTCGGTCGCCGCGCGCCCGGAGCTGGCCAAGCTGGCCCGCGAGTACGGGGACGAGGGGGTCTCCTTCGCCGCCGTCTACATAGGGGGCGTCCCCCGGGGCGTAAACGATGACCCTTACGCCGTGCTCGTGGACGGCAAAGGGGAGCTGGCCTCCATGTACAACGTCACCAAGGTGCCGCGCTCGTTCGTCATCGAAGACGGCGAGGTCAAGCTCGTGCAGAATGGCTTTGTCCCGGGGAACGAGGACCTGGAGGACGAGATCGGCCGAATCCTCGACGAGAGGGCCGAGAGATCCGAAGAAAAGAAGAGGAGAGCATGATCAAAGAGAACATAGTCCGCATTTTCGGCGTGCTGATTTTTCTGGGGACCATCGCGGTCACCGTTGCCGCGCTTATCTACGAGCTCTCGGGAGGCCACACCCCCTAAAGCAACCTACGGACCGCGTCGCGCGGACCTTGGACCGCGCCATTTCGAGGAACACCGTAGGGCCGCGTCCGGGCCCCCAATCCATAAGGGTCTAAGCCCGGACGCCCGCCCCCGCGAGGTCCTCGCTCATCCGTAGCGCGGCGTCTCTCGCCGCCTCCTTGAAGCCAACCCCTGGGCTCCCCTCGAAGGCCCGGATGATGCCCCGGCTGCTGTTGACGAGCACGCCGGCGCCACGTTCGTCGAGGAGGGCGCGCACGCCCGAGGCGTCGCCGCTCTGCGCCCCGTAGCCCGGCGAGAGGAAGAGAGCGCGCGGCAGGATCTCTCGGACCCTGCGCCCGAGGGCGGGACGGGTCGCGCCCACGACGGCGCCCGCGTCCCCGTAGCCGGAGAATCCTGTGCGCCCGAGGTTCTCCACGAGGCGCGCGGCGGCCTCGTAGAGGGGTGGCTCGGAGGCGCCCTGGATGGCCTCGGCCGAGGGGTTGGAGGTCGCGACGAGCACGAAGGCCCCCCCACCGCGTCCGAGCTTGCGTGCCTCTTCGAGGAACGGGGAGACGGCGTCCTCGCCCATGTAGGGGTTGACGGTGACCGTCGTGGCGCCGTAGACGGAGAGGTGGGCCTCGGCGTAGGCCGCGGCGACGGGGCCGATGTCCCCGCGCTTCACGTCCGCTATCGTCGGCAGGCCGAACTCCCCCGCCGCGCGGAGGACCTCGGCGTAGACCCCGGCGCCCTCGGGCCCTAGCCTCTCGAAGTACGCCGACTGCAGCTTTACGGCGGCGGCGTACGGCTCCACGGCTTCGAGGACGCCGAGGCAGAGCTCGCGGGCCGCGAGGTGCTCGGGGAGGCCGCGCTCGGAGAGCTCGGGCGGCAGGTGGCTTGGGTCGGGGTCGAGGCCCACGACGACGGCGCTCCCCTTGCGGCGGGCGGATTCTACGAGGGCGTCCACTAGCGGCGGGCGGTAGGGGCCGCGTACGTACTTTCGGGCAGCAAAAAGCCGCGGATCGGGCGGACCCGCGGCTCGAGGATCGTCCCCTTCAGGTCGTTACCTGATGGCTTCTTTGAGGGCGTTGCCAGCGGTGAACTTCGGCACCTTCGAGGCGGCGATGTTCATCTTCTCCTTCGTCTGCGGATTGATGCCCTCGCGGGCCTCGCGCTTCTGCACGTAGAACTTGCCGAAGCCCGTAATCTGTACCTCGCCATCGCCCTTGAGGGCGTCGGTTACCACACCCTGGAACGCCTCGAAGAAGCGCTGGGCGTCCCCCCGGGAGGAATTGGCCTCATCGGCTATCTTCTGGATCAACTCGGTTTTGTTCATCTCTTTGTTGCCTCCTTGGACGTTTGCCGTACCGGCCTCCAGGACATCCCGGGGGAATATACCAAAGGCCTAGATGTGCCTCAATGCCCCTTTTTTAGCCCTAGATCTTGCAGCCCGAGAAGGGCCTCGAAGGGATAGGGACCGAGGCGCGGGGTGCGCTCCTCTCTCCGATCGAGAACGGCTACTATACCCGCGATCTCCGTCCCCTCGCCCTCCAGCACCTCCGCGGCCCTCAGAACCTGGGTTCCCGTGGTGACGACGTCCTCGACGAGGACGACCTTCTCCCCGGCCACGAGACGCCCCTCTATCGCCCTGCCGGCGTTCGCCCCGTAATCCTTCGTCCCCTTGCGGACGATAACGTAGGGCAGGCCGGTCTCCAGGGCCGTCGCCGCCACCAGGGGCACGGCGCCCAGCTCGACCCCGGCGAGCTTCGCGACACCCTCGGGGAGCTTTGCGGAGAGCCCGCGTGCCAGGTCGCGGAGGAGCCCCGGCTCCGTGGAGAAGAGGTACTTGTCCACGTAGAAGCGGCTGCGGCGCCCGCTGGAGAGGACGAAATCGCCCTCCAAGAGGGCCGCCTCCCGCACGCGTGAGGCCAGAGAGGTGGCGGAGCCTTCCAACGCGCTAGCGCCCCCCGCCCGGTGGTCTCTCCATGTCCTCCAGGGCCTTGTCGAAGGGGCCGAAGTCGACCTCGCGTATAAGGTCGCCGAGGTCACGGGCCTCCTTCTCGGAGGCTTCGATGCCCTTCTTTATGCGCGCGTTGACCTCGCCGAGAAGGGCGCTCGCCTCCTCCAGGACGTCGGTGATCTCACCGTCCGGCACGGTCTCCAGGTTCTCCGCGAGTTTCTCCAGGCGCGCGAGCCTCTCGCCTAAGGCGGCGAGGTCCGGGCCTCCGTCTGTTCCTCCGGGCTCCATAGGGGCGCGACTATACATCATCGGCCTCGCCGTTTCGGCCCTGGCCCGAGCCTTGCGCGTCGCGCCTCCCCGAGGCCGCCCGCCCGAGCACGACGCCGATTACACCGACGATCAGCAGGGAGACGAGAAATGGCAGGATGCCCCCGACGACGTACCCGTACCCGGACCGAAGGAGGAGGAAGGAGACGAGGCCGGCCCCGCCGACGACGAGCGGGACGGCGACGAGCAGGACGAGGAGCAGGGTGAGCGGGTGTACCTTCCCCACGGCCTTACTTCACCACCCGGTCGATGGCCTTGACGAGGTCTTTGACGAGTTCCTCCGAGGCCCCGTCGTCGCCTGCGCGCTCCTCCACGAAGTCCTTGAGGAGGACGGTGTTGATGCGGCGGATCGCCGCGAAGATCGCGTTCGTCTGCTGCACGACGTCGGTGTAGGCGACGTCGCCGCCCTCGACCATCTTCGCAACGCCCCGGACGTGCCCCTCGACGCTCCTCAAGCGCCGGACGACGTCGGCCTTGGTCGACTCCTGCAAAAGCCCTACCCGCCCTTCCGTATCTTCTTGCGTTCCGCCAGAAGCTCCCGCACGACGCTCGCGTCGTGGAAGGGCACGTCGCCCTCCGGGAGGTGTTGCACCCTCTCGTGCCCCTTGCCGGCCACGACGACCACGTCCCCGGGCCTCGCCCCCCTCAGGGCCCGCTCTATGGCCTCCCTCCGGTCTAGCACGACCTCGTGGTCCCCTCCCCCCGGCACGCCCTCCGCCCCCGCCGCGACCTCCCGGGCGATCTTTGCCGGATCCTCGGTGTAGGCGTCGTCCGTCGTTATCACGCCGAAGTCCGCGAGGCGCGCCGCAACCTTACCCATGAGCGGACGCTTCGCCCCGTCCCGGTCGCCCGCGGCGCCGTAGACGCAGATCACGCGCCCGAGGGAGCGATCCGCTACCTCCCGGGCCACCTCCAGGACGACCTCCAACCCGGCGTCGGTGTGGGCGTAGTCCACGATCACCTCGAAGCCTAGCTCCCCGGAAGGGGCTACCCTCTCGAACCGCCCCGGCACCTGCGGCATCCCCCTCACCGCCCGCAGGATGGCCTCCTCCCCCACCCCGAGAGCGAGCGCCAGCGACGCCGCACCCGCGACGTTCTCGACGTTGTACCCGCCGAGCAGCGGGCTTTCCAGCTCCAGGACCCCACCGGGGTGAAGGATGGAGAACGCCGTCCCCCCCGACTCCCCTGGCCCTACCCGCTCGACCCGGTAGTCCGCGTCCCCGGCGACCCCGAAGGTCCGCACGCCCTCTACTTCACCGGCGAGCCGGCGGCCGTGGGCGTCGTCGGCGTTGGCGAGCTTCGGGCCCTCGGCCCAGAGAAAGAGCTCGCGCTTGGCGCGGTAGTACTCCTCCATCGAGCCGTGCAGGTCGAGGTGGTCGCGGGTGAGGTTGGTGAAGAGGGCGCCGCGAAACCTCGTGCCCGAGACGCGCTTGAGCGCCACCCCGTGCGAGGAGACCTCGACAACGGCGTGGCGCACGCCGTCGTCGAGCATCTCGCGCAGGGTGGATTGCACCTCGACGGACTCCGGGGTCGTGCGCACGGAGGGGCGGCGCATCCCGCCCGAGATCGTCTCGGCCGTCGTCATCAGGCCGCAGCGCTCCGCGCCATAAGCCTCGGACAGGATGGCGTGTAGCGCGTAGGAGGTCGTGGTCTTGCCGTTGGTGCCCGTGACGCCATGGACCCGCATCCCTGCGGACGGGTCGCCGAAGACGGCGCGGGAGAGCTCTGCCAGCGCCCCGCGCGCGTCCGGGACGACGACCACGGGGGCGCCCTCGCCGTCGGCTGGCCGTTTCTCCGCCACGACGAGCGCCGCGCCGCGCGACAAGGCGTCGGGGACGAACGACGTGCCGTCGTGTTTCATGCCGGGGACGGCGACGAAGGCGGAGCCGGGCCGGGCCCGTCGGGAGTCGTGGGTCACCCCGTCCACGCCCGGGACCTCGGCCGGCGGCTCCTCCCCCAGCAGTTCCGTGAGGCGTTTGCGATCCAGGAAAACCACGTCCCGTAGTGTAGCAAGGGCCGCCTGGGGTACGCGTGTTTGCCGGGCCCGCTCTCGGGGCATCGAGGCTCGTGGTGACTGTAAATGAAATTACTTTAATCCGCGGGCTCGCCCTCAAGTGGGGTGTGTTACCCTACCCGAGTTATTTTTTACGCAGTTTTCACAGGAGGGCGGAGACCGTGGCAGCGCTAGGGGGCGTGGCCTTCGCTCGTGGCGGAAATACGGTAAGAAAGGGGATTGATGTCCACCGAGAACGCGTCGATCGCGACGGAACGGACGGACGAGCTTCTGAACCGGGCCAGGAATCAGGGGTTCGTAAGCACCGATGACGTCGCCGATCTGTTGCAGGAGGGTGAGCTTTCGGCGACGGAGATCGAGGAGTTCTACGCCACCCTGGAAGAGGAGGCGATAACCCTCGTCGAGGGCGATTCTCAGGAGGGCGTCCCCCAGGGCGGCGCTTCGGCAAACGGAACTCCCGTCCCCGAGACGCCGGCGGTCCAGATCGCGCACGCGGTCGCTACCGGCGACTCCATCCGGATGTACCTGGCGGAGATCGGCCGGGTCAGGCTACTCACGCACGCAGACGAGATCCGACTGGCCAAGGGCATCGCCCGCGGCTGCAAGAGGAGCAAGGACCGCCTCGTCGAGGCGAACCTGCGGCTCGTTGTCTCCATCGCCAAAAAGTACCGCAACCGCGGGGTTTCTTTTCTGGACCTCATTCAGGAGGGTAACCTCGGCTTGATCCGTGCGGCCGAAAAGTTCGACCACACGAAGGGCTACAAGTTCTCGACGTACGCGACGTGGTGGATCCGCCAGGCCATCACCCGCGCCATCGCCGACAAGGGCCGCACCATCCGCATCCCCGTCCACATGGTCGAAAAGGTCAACAAGTTCCACCGGACGCACCGCAGGATGACGCAGTCTCTAGGCCGCGAGCCCTCGGACGAGGAGATCGCCAGGGAGCTCGAGGTCCCGGTCGACGAGATCCTCAGGCTCCAGGAGATCAGCCAGAAGGCCATCAGCCTCGAGACCCCCGTCGGCGAGGAGGACTCCTCCCAGCTCGGCGACTTCCTCGAGGACGCCACGGCCATCACTCCGACCGAGGCCGTCTCGGAGGCCCTCCTCAAAGCGCATCTCAGGGAGGCACTGGACGAGTTGCCGGAGCGCGAGCGGCAGATTATCGAGCTGCGCTTCGGGATGAAGGACGACAGGCCGCGCACGCTGGAGGAGGTCGGCCGCGAGTTCGACATCACCCGCGAGCGGGTGCGCCAGATCCAGATGAAGACCCTGAACCTCTTGCGCGAGCAGCGCCGCACCCAGAACCTACGTGAGTACCTCCGGTAGCGTACCCATCCCCGGCGGCCCCGCGGACGAGAGCCCCGAGAAACTCGGGCTCTTCGTCCGCGAGCTCGCCCGGGCGGCGGGGGAGCTCCACCTGACGCGCCTGGAGGACCCTGGCGAGATCCGGGAGAAAGGTCCCAAGGACCTCGTCACCGAGGTGGATCTCCTCTCCGAAGACCTCCTGATCTCGCGCATCCAGGAGCGCTACCCGAACGACTCCATCCTCTCGGAGGAGAAGGGCGGGGAGATCTCTTCGTCGGGCCGCACCTGGTTTCTCGACCCCGTGGATGGTACGGCGAACTTCGCCCGCGCCAACCCCCTGTTCTGCGCCTGCGTCGCGGTCGCGGAGGGGCAGAAGATTCTCCACGCCGCCGTCGCGGCCCCGCGCCTCGGCGACATCTACCACGCCTCCCTCGGAATGGGCGCCTTTCGCGAGACGGCCACCGGCGAGAGCTACCCGTTGCGGGTCGGGAGCGCCGAGACGCTCGAAGATTCTTTCGTGGGCGCCGACGTCTCCTACAAGCACGGCAACAACCCCGCCAAAAACAACATCCTCGAGGTCTTCAAGCGCTGCTGGCAGGTCCGCTCTATCGGGAGCGCGGGGATCCGGGGCGCCTGGCTCGCCGCCGGTTACATAGACGTCTCCATCGGCACCCGCAACACCGCCTGGGACTACGCCCCCACCGCCCTCATGGTCTCCGAGGCCGGAGGCCGCGTCACCAACCTCACTGGCGGCCCGTGGACCTACGACGCCGACGGCCTCATCGCCACCAACAACGACAGACTTCAGGAAGAAGTCATAAAGATCGTCGCCGGCGAGTAGCTGGCGGCCCTCCCGTCAAGGCAGTTGCTGCCTCGACGGGGCTCCATCCCGACGCTTCCCAAGCCCTTCGGGACCGATCTTCCCCCTATTCCCCAGGCTCCGCTCCCCTGCGCTCGACGCTCAGGAGCCGCCGTGCCAGAAGATAGTCGGTAAAGGTGAGGGCAGACATTCCCAGGAGCCCGGCCAACGCCCGACCCCGGCGGGGTGTACCGGTCGCCAGGGTCCACGCGTAGACGCCGGAGAGGGCCGCGTTCAGCAGGGCCCGTGCCAGCATCCATTGCGCGCGGCCACGGCCGAGCAGGAGCGCCGGTCCGATGATCAGGTCGGCCACGCCTACCGTGCGGGCCAAACGCGCGCGGTCTCCCCACCCCAGGGACGCCGCGCTCGAGCGGGGAGCAAACGCCAAAGCGAGCCCTATCCCCAGGCTGACCCCGCCCACGACGGCCGCTAACCCCCTCGCTCTCTCATCGGCCCTTCTCGAAGCGACCCCGCACGCCTTCTCGAGGGTTCCTCGGTCGGCGGCGTCTGCTGCTCCGCCCGTCCCGTCTTCGCGAGCGTCAGGGTCGGCGTACCGGAGGAAGCGCGTCTCGTACCCCAGATGCCGCGCCGCCGAGGCGAGCACCCCGAAGACCGCCTTCTGCACCGGCACGGGCAACCCCGGGAGAAACACGTCGGCGGGCTGCATGAGAAGCCCGAGCTCCAGGGGGTTGTGGGGCACGCCGCGGCTGGTCCTGCCGTCGCGCACCAGGCCGAAAGAGGCGCGCATGAACACCTCGAATCCTCCCGGGGGACGAACCTCCGCCTCGAATACCGTCTCCTCGTCCGTGCCGTTGCAGAACCGGTGAACCGTGTAGGGGGGCACGGAAACCGACTCCCCCGGAGAAAGCACGATCGGCGGCTCGTCTCCTTCGAACGCCACGTTCAGCCGCCCCGAAACGACCTCGAAACGCTCGGAGAAGGTCGTGTGCAGGTGCCGGGGCGTCCCCGCACCGCGAGGCGGGAGCGTGAAGAGCCCCGGGCGTAAGCACCGCCCGTATCACGCGAGGTAGCGAGGAAGGTCAGGCGCTCCCCGCTCACCGGGTTCTCGATGGTATCGCCGGACCGTTTGCCTCACGCCCCCCTTCCGGGCTCCCCTGGAGCCGCCGCGTCCGGACCAGATCCAACGCGCGCACCTTCGGCATCCTCCCGTTCGGCGAGGTCCACGAGGGTGTTCATGGCGCGGGGGAGCTCGTCGGCGAACGCTTTACCGACGGCACGCACGAAAAGCGGCGCGAGGGGGCCGGAGATGTTCATTCGGTGCGTGATGCACCTCCTGCCATCCAACGTCTCCGCCAACTCGTGGCGGGTGCGTACCCTCCCGAGGGGTATCCACTGCGAGATCGTGAACGCCCGATAGGGGGAGACTTCCTCCAACTCGAACCTGGGCGCGAGCCTTGCGTGCAGGGCGCCGATGAGGCCGGAGGTCTTGAGCATGCCCCTGGTTCCGGTCCGAAACGGCCCATCCAGCCTCGCCCACCTCAGCCCCCCGTGCCACCTCTTCCAGCCGGACACGTCACTCCACAGCCCCCAGATCGCCTCAGGAGGCGCCCCGGTCTCCACGCTATGCTCGAACTCCCACACGCCGATCCTCCCTCCTCGCCGACGGCCGGCCCCGCGGCGTACGGACGCTCTTAGTTTTCCTCGGCGGGCTTGTTGGCGGCATCGCCCCCCGCTCCCCCCGCCGAAAGGCCCCTTACCACCAGATCCACGACGTGCCGCTTGCGCGCCTCCAGGAAGGTAGGGGAGAAAGGATCGACCCCAAGCACCTTGAGCAGGCTGTCGGCGTGCGCCAACGGGAAGAAGCAGAGCGAGACGACGTCGATGAGGATCTGGGCCGGGTCGGCCGGACGGAGGGTGCCCCGGGACAGCTCCTCGCCTATGGCCGCCAAGCCGTCGCGGACGAAGGCGAGGTGGGGCGGCGTCTCCCCGAAGAACCGGCCCCCCGTCAAAGCCTCCCACTCCGCCAGACGAACGAACGCAGGCCTGCTCGCCAAAAAATCCACGTAGCTCCCGACCGCCTCGGCGATCACCACCTCGGCCGTGGCGCCACTCGCCGCTGCACGGCCTCGGGCCACCGACTCCCGAGCGTCCGCGAAGACGCGCTCGAGCACCGCCTTGTAGAGGTCCTCCTTCGTCCCGAAAAAGTAGCGGGGCGTTCCCCTCGAGAGGCCGGCGTTCCGGCCTACGTCCTCCAGACTCGTCGCCTCGTAGCCCTTGCGCGCGAAGAGTTCCTCGGCTGCGTCGAGGAACTCTTCGCGCGTGATCGCTCCGGATCTCTTGCTCGCGATGCTCCCGCGCCAGCCACGCTACCTCCATACTTGCTTTCTCAAGAGCAAGTATGCTGTACGCGGGGCTCGTCTGTCAAGCTGGTGGTACCGAGCATAACTTCGGGTGCAGCGTCGCCGAACCGGCGTCGGCCCGTGTCCGGTCTCTAGTACTGCGAAGGACGCGGGTACGTCGGCTGCGTGGCGGGCGGCTGCCCGGGTACCGGCGGCGTTTGTTGCTGGGGCGTGAGCGGCGGCTGCGAAGACGGAGCCGACGGCTGGGCCGTACCCGGGGTGCGGGGACTCGGGACACCGGGGACCGTGGTCGGTCCGGTCGTCTCCGGGGTGGTCTCGCCCCCGGTGGTCTCGCCCGTCGTTCCACCGGTGGTGCCGCCCCTCGTGGTGCCACCCTTCGTGGTGCCGCCGGTCGTCGAGGTCTTTTCGGGCTCGTCGTAGGCGTATCCGCCGGTTTTTATCTTGAGCTTCAAGTCGGGGCTTGGGGTGTCGAGCTGTTCGATGGGGAGGCCCCCGACGGCGCCCTGCATGTAGGCGGACCAGATGTCCAGGGGGTAGTTCTCGCCGTTGATCTCCTCCAGCCCGTTTATGTTGACCATCGAGACGCGCTGCTCGGGGTAGCCCACCCACACGCTCGTCGAGAGCTGGGGGACGAAGCCGACAAACCAGGCGTCGACGAACTCCTCGCTCGTCCCCGTCTTGCCGGCCGAGGGTCGTCCGATCTCCGCGTCCAGGTCCCGGTAGCGGCTCGCCGTGCCCCGCGTGACCACGCCGCGCAGAGTCTGGGTTACGGCGGCGGCCTGGTCGCGGGTGAGCGCCTCCGTCCCCGCAAGCTCGTGCTCTTCCACGACGGTCTCCGCGCCGCCCTCTTCCTCCCTCACGACCTTCTGGACGAGGTAGGGCTCCATGTGGACGCCGCCGTTCGGCAGGGTCGAGTACGACGAGGCCATCTCGAACGGAGAAACCCCCTCGCCCAGGCCCCCTATCGCGGTGGAAGGGTAGGTCTCCAGGCCGCTCTCGATCCCCATGCTCTTCGCCATCTCCACGACGTTCTCCATCCCGAGGTCGAGGGCGAGCTGGACGAAGACCGTGTTGTCCGACTGCTCGGTGGCGGTCTTCAGGTTAATGGGCCCGCGCTCGTAGTAGTCGTAGTTCTGGACCACGTAGGGCTCCTCGTAGAGGCCCATCGGGACCTCCAGGTACTTCGAGACGTACTTCGTGTCGGTGGAGATGCCCTGGCGGATCGCCTCAGCCAGCACGAACGTCTTGAACGAGCTGCCGGGCTGGCGCTTGCCTTGCGTCGCGAGGTTGAACTTCACCTGCTCGAAGTCCGAACCCCCGACCATCGCCTTCACCGCCCCCGTGGACGGCTCCACCGAGACGAGGGAGGCCGAAGGGTCGCCCGCCTCGGGGACGACGACGCTGTCGACGGCGGACGCGGCGAGCTCCTGGAGGCGCGGGTCGAGGGTCGTGTAGATCTTCAGCCCCCCTTCGTAGAGCGCCTCCTCGCCGTACTCGCGCGCCATCTCCTTTCGGACCGCGTCGAGAAAGTACTCGTTGTCGTTCTCGTACTCGACCCGCCCGCGGCTCAGGTTCAGGCCCGTAGAAACCGCCGCGTCGTGCTCGGCGCGGTCGATGTAGCCGTTCTCGAGCATGCGGTCCAGCACGACGTCGCGTCTGGCCCTCGCGCTCTCGGGGTCGGAGAAGGGGTCGTAGGTCCCGGGGAGGTTGATGATTCCTGCGAGCATCGCGGACTCGGGGAGGGTCAGGTCTTTGGCCTCCTTGTCGTAGTAGGTCCGCGCGGCGGCCTCGGCCCCGTAGGCGTTCGCCCCGAAGTAGACCGTGTTCAGGTACTGCTCCAGGATCTCCTCCTTGGAGTTCTCCTCCTCGTACTGCCAGGCGAGGCTGGCCTCGGTGAACTTGCGCTGGAAGGAGGGGATCTGGCGCTGCTCCTGGGCTATGTACGTGTTCTTTATGAGCTGTTGGGTGATGGTCGAGCCGCCCTCTTGTATGGAGAGGTTCTTCGCGTTCTCGACAGCGGCCCGGCCGATGGCCTCGAAGTCCACGCCCCGGTGCTCGTAGAAGCGCCGATCCTCGATGGCGACGACGGCGTCGCGCAGGGTCGGGTCCACCTCTTCGAGCCCCACGACGAAGCGGTTCTGCACGCCGTGCAGCTCGTCGACGACGTCGCCTTCGGCGTTGTAGACGATGGAGGTCTGGGCGAGCTCGACGGTTCGGTAGCTGCCCAGTTCGGGGAGGTTCTCGGAGAGGGTCCTGTAGGTGTAGGCGAAGGCGCCGACGGCGGCGACGGTCGAGAGCAAGAAGACCGCGAAGAGCCCGACGATCGCGCCCCTCACGAGCCCCCAGACCCGGCCGCGACGCCTCCTGACCTCAACCCGGCGACGACGTCGCCGGCCTATCCTGGTAAGACCGGACCGATCCATAGACGGGCTATTATACAAACAGCAAGCATAAATCCCCCGCGCCAGACCGGAAGGACCGACCTTGAATCTCCCGCGCAAGCTCTTCCCCGCCCTCGCCGACAACTCCTTCGCCTACCTGAACTCGGGCGGCAGCGGCCCGCCCAGTCGCGAAACGACACAGGCCATGCGGGAGCTGGACGACCTGTGCTCGGGCCCCGCCTACCTGACCGGCGTCGGCCTCTACGCCCACCAGCGCGACGCCTACGCCCGCGCCCGAGAAGCCGCAGCAATGCTCCTAAGCACCGCCCCCGAGAACCTGGCCCTCACGATGAGCAGCACCCACGGCATGAACCTCGGGACGTTCTCCGTGGATTGGCGGGAGGGAGACGAGATCATCTCCGCCCGCTCCGAGCACCCCGGCTGCCTCGTCCCCCTGCACGCCGCAGCGTACCGTTACGACGCGAAGGTGAAGCTCCTCGATCCCCCCGTCACGCCGGAGAAAATCGTGGCGGCGATGACGCCGAAGACCCGCCTCGTCGCCCTCTCGCAAGTCGACTGGACGACGGGCGAGGAGTTGCCGCTCGGGGAGATCTGCGCCCTGGCTCGCGAACGCGGCGTCCTCACCCTGATCGACGGCGCCCAGGGCGCGGGCAACGTCCCCGTGGACGCAGAAGCCCTAGGTCCCGACATGTACGCCTTCACCGGCCACAAGTGGATCCTCGGTCCCGAGGGCATGGGCGCCCTGTACGTCCGTCCCGGGCTCTTCCAGAAGGGACTCCACAGCACCAACATCGGCTTCATGTCGCTCACCGACCCGACGGCGTTCGACGCGGAGGGCGGCTACTGGGGGAAGCTTCACGAGGGCGCGCGCCGCTTAGAGTCCTCCACGATGAGCCCGGCGCTCGCCGCGGGCTTCGCCGCCGCAGCCCAGGCCGTGGCCGAGCGCGGCGCGGAGGGCTTCCGGGAGATACGCCGCCGCGCCGACCTCCTTATGGATCTGCTCTCCGAGCAGCCCGGCGTTACCCTTCGCTCTCCCCGTCCCGCTCACTCGGGGTTGGTGGCCTTCGAGGTCGAGGGGATCGCCTCGAAGGACGCCGCCGAGGGGCTGCTCAAGCAGGAGTTCGTCGCGCGCTACATCCCCGAGCCCTACCCCTACGTCCGGGCGAGCACGCACCTCTTCAACACGGAGGAGGAGTTGGAGGCGTTCGCGGCGGCGGTAGGCCGACTCTAGCTCCTGAATCCGGTCGTGCCATCCCCCTCTAACCGGTGATTCTTCGCCCGAACATCCTGCCGTCGAAGGCGAACCCCTCCTCGCGCAGGGCGCGGGTGTAGGCTGGGACCACGTCCCCGGGGAGGCTCCCGCCGTGCATCGGACGGACCCAGGCTGGGTTCAGGCCCTCGACCCCGTCGGCGCCCGTGCGCACGGGCGCTTCGGCGGCCGGACGCCCGCGACTTTGCTAACATCCGAGCCCGTGTGACGGGTCGACGGAAGGAGCAGGATGCGGGCAGCGGTAATGGCGAGGGTTGCATTGATGGCGGCGCTCACGGCGGTGGGGGCGCAGATAGCGATACCCTTGTACTTCACCCCGGTACCGTTCACGCTGCAGGTGCCGATGGTCGTGCTCTCGGGCCTGCTCCTCGGGGCGCGCCACGGCGCGCTCGCCCAGGTCGTCTACCTCTTGCTCGGCGCCGTGGGGCTTCCGGTCTTCGCGCAGTTTCAGGGGGGGCTGGGGGCGATCCTCGGTCCGACGGGCGGGTACCTCGTCTCCTATCCCCTCGCCGCCGCTCTGGCCGGTCTCGCCTTCGGCGTCGTGGCCTCGGGGAGGCGTGGACGGGCGATCGCGGGGGGGACGGCGTTCGGGCTGCTGGGGCTGCTCGTGATCTACGCCCTAGGCGCCGCGTGGCTCGCGATCCAGGCCGGGCTCTCGGCGGGCGAGGCCGTAGCAGCGGGCGTCCTACCTTTCATCCCCTTCGACATCGTCAAGGTTGTCCTCGCTGCGCTCCTCGCCGCCGCGGTAGCTCCCCAGATCTCCGCCCTGGGCGCTCCCCGCAGGAGGAGCACTTAGAGATTTTTCGCTTACCCCTCGCAAGGAGACCGACGCTAGAGTCGGGAGTGTGTCGACGCGACCGGTACGGCTCAATCGGACGAGGGGTGAAGCAGCAGGTCCATCTTCGTGACGATGTCAGCGTGCAGGATCGGGGCATCCTCGTCGCGGATCAGCCCTCTCACACCCGCCCTGTCCCCGACGAAGGATGCCTTGTTTAGCTTCATCGGACCGGGATCCCCGCTCTTGAGTGCCGCCTCCATAGCTTCGAGCTGCGGGGCAAACTCCTCCCGCTCCTCCTCGGGCAGTGCCTCTATGCCGTTTACCATGTCCGCGAAGGAAGCCAAGCGCTCTTTCTTCAAGTCTTCCAGACTCCGCGTGTTGCCCTCGTCACTCTGGGCCGAAATACCCTCCTGCCAAGTTTCGCCGCCGACCACGAACTCGCCCTGGACCATCTCGACGCGTACGCCGTGCTCCTCGGCGAGACCCTGGATGCGTTCGATAGGGACGGGCTCGTCAAAGCTGACTTCGGCCAAAGCATCCTCGCTTGCTCCCGGACGCATGGCGGCGAACAGCGCCAACAGAGCAAGAAGTGGTATAAGCGTCCCGGCGAGCACGCCTTTCTTGCCCGGCCGGGCCATATGCCTCCCCTTCTCGAGCGCCTACGGTAGACACGATTGTAGCAAAAACCGAGAAAACCGGGCCTCGGGTCAGATTTTTTCGAGGAGCCAATCTATCGCGCCGTTCAGGTCCTCGGAGAGGTGGTCCGGCTCCGTGACGTGCAGGGCGTCCTCGGTGAACGCGCCCCAGCTCACGGCGACGGCCAGTACCTTCGCGGCGCGGGCGGCCATGACGTCGAAGGGGGCGTCGCCGACGTAGGCGGCGTTCTCGGGGGGAACGTCTCCGAGGAGTTCGAGACCCTTGAGGAGCGGTTCGGGGCGGGGCTTGTGCTCGGTCGTGTCCTCCATCGTGACGAAAAAGTCGACGAGGCCGCGGAGGGCGGGGAAGGAGTCGAGGGCGAGTTCGACGGAGTGGCGGCGCTTGGAGGTAACGACGGCGACTCCGAGGCCCGCGCCGCGCAGGCGTTCCAGGGCGGTCTCCACCTCCGGGAAGGAGGTGATGTACTTCTCGTGGTTCGCGTCGTTGAAGACGCGGTAGCTGTCCAGCAGGTCGGCGGCGCGATCCGGGTCGAGAAGCTCCATCTGCTTCGGGAGGGGCTGGCCGACGTTTCGCATGAGGGTCTCGCGGGGGAGCTCGCGGCCCAGGACCTCGTCGGTCGCGTGGCGCATGGACTGGTAGATAAGGTTCGTCGTGTCGACGAGGGTGCCGTCGAAGTCGAAGAGGACGGCCTTCAAGGGTGCCACTAGCGGTCGCCCTTCCCGTTCAGGAGGGCGCCGACGTTCCACTCTTCGAGCTCACTGAGGCCGGCGTGGTCGGTGAGCTGGAGGTGGACGGGGGTGACGCTGATCTCGCCTGACTCCACGGCGGCGAAGTCGGTCCCCTCCTCCTCGTGGCGTCCGGGGGGGTTGTTGTAGATGTCGTAGCCTACCTTGCCGCCCTCGCCCTTCACCTCGATAAGCTCGTCCGTGTAGAACCTCCGCCCGAGCTTCGTGACCCTCGCGCCCTTGAGCTCCTCCTCGGGGAGGTTCGGCGCGTTCACCGTGAGGATACGCCCCTCGGGGAGGCCCTGCTTCTCGACCCTCTGGGCGAGGCGCGCGGCGAACTGCGCGACGGGTTCGAAGTGATACTCCGACTCGTCGTGCTCGTGCCAGGGGCGCTCGACGCACAAGGAGAGGGCGATGCCGGGGACCCCGATCACGATCCCCTCGAACGCCGCCGCCACGGTCCCCGAGTAGGTGATGTCGTCCCCGAGGTTCTCGCCGTGGTTGATCCCGGAGACCACGAGGTCGGGCTCGAAGCCCATGAGCCCCAGAGCCACGAGCCTCACGCAGTCGACCGGGGTCCCGGTGCAGGCGTAGCCCGTCCCGCCGTCGGCCATCTCCCGCTCCTCGACGTGCAGGGGCGCCCCGAAGGAGATGGCCCGGCCGACCCCCGAGCGGTTCCGATCCGGAGCGACGGTGAGGACCTCCCCCACCCCCTCGAGAGCCCGGCGCGCCGCGAGCAGGCCCCTGGCGTCTATACCGTCGTCGTTCGTCAAAACTATGCGCATCCGTCACGCTCTTCCAGGTCGCGGGTCGAAACGCTCTCCTCGGGCGGGCTCCGGATTCTACCAAAACGCCGCCGGAACCCACGCGAACGACGCTTCAAAGAATCTCCAGCTGGACGTCGGCCTCTTCAGCCCCGACACGGCCACGAAGGACATAGACGTCACCTGGAAGCTCCAGAAGCGCTACTACGATGTCCGCTACGAGCCCGAGGCGATCGTGCGGATGAGGGTGCCCAAGGGTCTCAAGAGCTTCCGGAAGCAGCGCAAACGGCCCCGCCCGAAGGCCCTGTGCGCTAAAGCATCGCGTATTTTGTGCCAATAACTGAACAGGACGGCACGATACTACTCATCAGGGGGGATGGCGATGCTCAAGAGATACTACGTTTCGGGCCTGTTGGTGGCCCTGCTCGCGATGGCGACGATCGTCGCAGCATCGGCGTTCGGGCCGAGGGAGGCCGAGGCCTCGCACGCCTCCACACCGACCTGCGGCGGCGGGACGATCGTGTTGAACTCCGCGGAGGAGCAGCTCTTGAAGAGCCACAACGACTACCGCCGGAGCAAGGGATTGCCGACGTTGTGCGTGAGTCCCATCCTGACGAAGGCTGCCCAAGCCCACTCGCAGGAGATG